>NZ_JBMSDX010000003.1:0-278745 GCF_049445955.1 Brevundimonas sp. VNH65
AATCATGTTCGGCAGGCTGAAGGACTGGCGGCGCGTCGCCACGCGCTATGATCGCTGCCCGACCGTCTTCCTCTCCGCCATAGCCCTCGCCGCAACCATCCTGTTCTGGCTATGAGTCCTGACCCTAAGCCGCCATCGGCGTAATCGACTCCAGCACATCGCCCATCTTACGACGCTGCTCCATCAAGTCGTAACTGATCTGAAGCCGCAGAAAGAACCCCTGGCTCAGCCCCCAGTAGCGGGTCAGGCGCAGGTCGGTGTCGGCGGTGATGGCGCGCTTGCCCAGGACGATCTCGTTAATCCGGCGCGGCGGCACGCCGATGGCCTTGGCCTGGGCCGTCTGGCTCATCCCGATAGGCTTCAGGAAATCCTCAAGCAGAATGTCGCCCGGCGTCGGGTTGCGGACCTGATGACCGCCTACTCTGGATTTCGACATGGTCTCCGCCTTCTCCACCGTGCACCCCGGCGAAGGCCGGGGTCCAGATGCGCACTCTGGTCTTCGCCACGCTCATATAACATTGATTGCTATTCTGAGTGCAATCGGGTGTTCTGGACCCCGGCCTTCGCCGGGGTGCTCGGGGAATGGGGCCAGGCCCGGCAAGGCAGGGGCAGGCGCGGGGTGTCAGGCAAATGGCGCGACAGGTCTATGCGGGCATGCGCCGGGATGGAGGGCCGGTCGGGTTCTGGGTCTACATCATGGCCAGTCGGCGCAACGGCACGATCTACGTCGGCCAGACGGACGACCTGGGCGCCCGGGTTCGTCAACATCGTGAGCGGGCGCGACCCGGCTTCACCCATGACTATGGATGCACTCTCCTTGTCTGGGCGGAATGGCATGAGACCCGCGCCGGCGCCTTCCAGCGTGAACGCCGGATCAAGGAATGGAAACGGGCCTGGAAACTGCGCCTGATCGAGGAGACAAATCCAACTTGGTCGGACAGGCTGGATCACTATCTGCGCGCTGAGACGCCTATCCGTACCGCAACCGGCCCAGCAGGTCGGTGAAGCGGCGCAGGGGGGCCTCGAAGTCCTTGCCGGCCTTCCACTTCTCGAACGACATGACGTTGTCGATGCGGCGGGCGACGAAGGCCTCGGCCGCGTCGCGGCCGTCGAACAGGCGCATCGTCAGGGCCGGGATCAGGATGCCCGACAGGATCGTGCGCTTGGAATAGTGGTTCCAGTCGGTCGCCGTATCGCCCGACCAGCGCCACAGCAGGTCCGCCGTCTCCCACGCCAGCGACAGGCCCAGGTCGGCGTTGGTCGGCAGGGCCAGGAAGCCCGCGCACCGTTTCGACGCCTCCTGGTCGCCCGCCGCCGCCTCCAGCCGGGCGGAAACCGACCGGGCGATGCGTTCGCGGATCTTGAGCGACGCCGCATCGACCTCGGCGAGGGCGTCCATCGCCTTCTGGTCATGCCGTCGCGACAGCAGCGCCGCCAGGTCCCGCGCGCCGTTGGGCAGCAGCAGCTCGACATCGCCCCGCGACAGGCCCGCCGCCGCCCCGGCGTCGCGGGCCAGGCCGTCGCTCCAGCCGATTCGCGGCGCCAGGCGGATCGCGTGATCCAGCACGGCCTGTTCGGTCTCGGTCGCCCAGTCTGTGGGGTGTGCGGTTTGGGTCATGTCGCCAGAATACGCCCGTATGGCGGGCGTTTCGAGCTTTCACATCTGTCTGTGACGATCTGGACAGCCGGGGGGTGTTCGTGTATCAGCCCGCCTTCATCCGAAGGCTCCGCCTCCCGGACGCCTGATTTCATTTGTCTGCCCGTCTCCCTCACAGGACGCGGCGGGCAGCCAAAGGAGAGTTTCACCTGGTTCAGATTTTCGTCCGCGACAACAACGTCGACCAAGCCCTGAAGGCGCTGAAGAAGAAGATGCAGCGCGAAGGCAGCTTCCGTGAGATGAAGCGCCACGTGCACTACGAAAAGCCGTCGGAAAAGCGCGCTCGCCAGAAGGCCGAAGCCGTTCGCCGCGCCCGCAAGCTGGCCCGCAAGCGCGCCCAGCGCGAAGGCCTGCTGCCCGCGCCGAAGCCCCGGGTTCCCGGCGGTCGGTAAGACCGGGCCGCAAGGCTGAAAGATCAAAGGCCGCCCCTCGGGGCGGCCTTTTTGTTTTGCGGTTTGCCGGTGCGGGTCGGCGCACACATCACCGTGCATCCCGGCGAAGGCCGAGGTCCGGATGGCGAGCCCGTCATTCGGCCGTGTCGGTCAGGCCGGAAGCCGAACCGACGAATTCAACCGCCCTTGCCCTTGATCTGCATCCCGGCCTTCGCCGGGATGCACGGAGGTGGGGCGACGGCAGCGGAGACGGGAGTTACCGCCCGCCGCCCCGGATGGCGGCGGCGAAGCTCTTCCAGCTCAGCTTCACATCCGACAGGGCCCCGGCGCGGAAGGCGCGGCCCGCCACCCAGACCATCAGGCCGGCGAAGACGAACATGGCGATCAGGGCGCCGATCGATTCGATCAGCGGCGGATCGCTGGGCATGCGCGCCATCATCAGGAAGGGCGTGAACAGCGGGATCCAGGACAGGATCTTCACCACCGGCGCGTCCGGCGTCTGAAGCGCCATCGACAGGGTCAGCATCGGCACGATCAGGATCATCATGATCGGCCCCATCAGGGTCTGGGCGTCACGCGGCGTCTCGCAGAAGGCGCCGATGGCCGCGAACAGCACGGCGTACATCAGATAGCCGCCGACCATGAAGGCCAGGAACCAGGCCAGCAGGCCGCCCGACCACAGGACGTTCAGGATGTCGGCCGCCTGATCCGGCGCGAACCGCGCCAGACCGCCGAAGCCCAGCACGCCCCAGACCGCCAGGACTGACAGGGTCAGCAGCGCCACGCCCAGCACCTTGCCGGTCAGGATCTCGGACGCCGAGGCCGAGGACAGCAGCACCTCGAGGATCTTGTTCGACTTCTCCTCCATCACGCTGTTCAGCAGGATCGAGGCGCCGGTCAGGATCAGCGACCACAGCATGAAGCCCGCGCCCAGGCCGATCAGGGACGGCAGACGGTCGCGGAACGACACCTCGCCGCCGTCGCGGGACCGGGGCGAGAACACGCTGACGTCCGGGCGGAAGGCCTCGGTGCGATCCACGATCGCCCGGTCGATGCCCGCCGCCGACAGGGTCTCGGTGCGGTTGATCGACTTCAGGGTGTCGCGAATGAAGTCCTCGACCGTGTCGTCGGTCGCCCGCGCGGTCCAGACGCGCGCCGCCGGCGCGTCGCCCTCGCGGGTCAGGAACACGACCGCGTCCAGCCGCTGGTCCGCCTCCTTCTCCAGATGGGCGCGCACCACGGCGGCCTGCGCCTCGCCCGGCGCCGCTGCGGCGATGTCGGCGGGGGTGTCGACGAACTTCAGCCGGGGATTGCCCAGGTTGGCCAGGGCCTGCTGGGCCGCCCCCGGGGGCGCGCCGGAGGCCTTCATCGCCTTCTCGACCTCGGCCTGCTGCCGGGCCGTGCGCCGGTCGGCGTCGTCCTGCATCACCTGGCGGACGGCGGCGGCCAGGCCCTGGGCCCTCACCCCCTCCTCGATCAGGGCGACCTCGCGCACAGGCTCGGACGAGCGGATCAGAACGGGAATGGCGCCGCCCAGCACCGCAAACAGCGGAAAGGCCAGCAACGACAGCCAGAAGCCGACGGTCTTGGCGTAGGCGGCGTATTCGCGCCGCGCGATCAGCAGAATCCGGCTCATTGGGCGATCTCCGATCCGGCCGCGCGCACGGACTGATCCTCGTCGGGTCGGTCGCCCGTCAGATGGATGAAGGCGTCATGCAGGGTGGGTTCGCGCATCTCGAAGCGACGCACGTCCAGTCCGCCGATGAAGGCCGCCTTCAGCGCCGCCTGACCGCCCTGCCCTTTCTGCAAGGCGGCGCGCAGCACCCGCGCCTCGCCGTCGTCGGACAGGATCTCGACCTTTTCGACGCCGGGCAGGGCCGACACGGCCTCCGGCGCGATGGCGCCCTCCAGCTCCAGGAACTGGGATGTCGTCGCCTTGGCCTCGTCCACCGTGCCCTCGAAGGCCTTGCGCCCCCGCGCCAGCAGCACGACCTTGTCGCACAGGCGTTCGGCGTGCTGCATCACATGGGTGGAGAACAGGACCGTCGACCCCTCGGCCGCCAGACCCCGGATCATGGCCTCCAGCCCCTGTTGATTGACGGGATCCAGGCCGCTGAACGGCTCGTCCAGGATCACGAACTCCGGCCGATGCACGACCGAGGCGATCAACTGGACCTTCTGGGCCATCCCCTTGGACAGCTCCTTCATCTTCTTGTTGCGCGACGCGCCCAGGCCCTGCTGCTCCAGCATGTCGCGGGCGCGCTTCTTGCCCTCGGACTGCGGCAAACCCTTCAGGGCGCCGAAGAAGGCGATGGCGTCCACCGGCGTCATCTTCTTGTAGAGGCCGCGCTCCTCGGGAAGGAAGCCGATCCGGTCGCGCACCTTGCGCCCGTCGTCGGCGCCCAGGATGTCGATCGCGCCGCTGGTCGCCGGCTGCAGGCCGAGGATCATCCGCAAGGTCGAGGTCTTGCCCGCGCCGTTCGGGCCCAGGAAGCCGCAGATCGCCCCCTTCTCGACCTGAAAGCTGAGGTCCTTGACCGCCTGGAACGATCCGTAGCGTTTGTTCACGCTCTCCAGCGTCAAGGCCGCCATCGTCACTCTCCGTCCTGCCATCGGCGACGAGAGTCGTAGCAGGGGATTCGCCTCGATGGCCAGCGAAGCGGGCTATTCGAGCGGCGCCGTCGCCTTGACCTGGAAGCTGCGCCCGATGACGCGCTGGGGGTTCAATTGCACGCCGTTGCGCCGGATCTCGAAATGCAGGTGCGGGCCCGTGGAATAGCCGGTCGACCCGACGAGACCGACGCGGAACCCCGCCGGAACCACATCCCCGCTGGCCACGTCGATGCGGCTGAGGTGGGCATAGAAGCTGGTCATGCCGTTGGGGTGGCCCAATTCGACGAAGTTGCCGTAGCCGGCTGGATCGCGACCGATCCTCACCACCCGCGCCTCTGCAGACGCGACCACCGGCGTGCCGGTCGGCGCGGCGATGTCCACGCCCTTGTGCATCCGCGCGCCCGGTTCGCCGCCCAGCCGCCGCATCCCGAACAGGGAGTTGATGGCCCGGCCGGGCACCGGCTCGGCGAAGGTCATGGCGCGCATGATGGGCCCCGCCGGCTCGGCCTCGGCCAGCACCGGCGGCGCCGCCGGCGCCACGGCGGCGGGAACATCCTCGGGGGCGGGCCGTTCTTTCGGAGCAGCGGCCAGGGTCACAGCGCCCAAGGCTGCGATCACGAGCGCGCCGGTGCGACCGGAGCCTAAAATGAGTGTCTGCACGGCAGGCGGCAGTCGGCGCATGGCGTCGTCGGCTCCGTCGTCGCTTTGAAAGCGGAAAAATCGAATGCGGCCGTGCAAAAGCGAACGGCCGCCGTTGCGGGCGGCCGTCCTTGTGACTCGCCGGGAAGGCGAGAACGGGGGCGGTTCGGGGCGCCAATGCGGCGCCCCGTGCGGCAGGCGGTCGCGCCTACTGGATCGGCAGCGTCAGGGTGATGCCGCCCATATGGCTGTCCGCATGGTCGCCGAAGCGACCGCGATAGCCGATCTCGACCTTCAGCGGACCATAGTCGCCCGAGAGGCCCGCGGAGGCCAGGATCTGGCCGCCGAACGGCTCTTCGACATGACGACCCAGACCCTTCGCCGTGTTGGCGACGATCGAGGTCACCACCGCGTCGGAACTGTCGTCCAGGGCGTCACGATAACCGCCCTCGGCGAACAGGGCGAAGCCGCCCATATTGGCCTCGGCCCGCAGGGTCGCCTCGGCCGACAGCACGGTGACGTCGCGATCGGCGTAGCGATACTGGGCCGCGGGGCCCTGTTCTTCGAAACCCTCGACGCCGCTGTTGACCCAGGTCAGGGCGACGCGCGGCGAAATGGCCAGCCCTTCGCCGCCGAACCACATGCCGCCCTGAACCCGCGCGCCGAAGCTGGCGGCCGTGGTCGATCCGGTCATGACGATCGGGTCGAGGGCCGACATCCGGCTGACGTCGATGTTGTCATGGCTGGCGCCGGCGGCGGCGTTCATGAACAGGCCGCCCGACCGCCACCCGGCGTAGACGTCCAGAGACAGGGTCTCCACATCCGCGATGACACGGCCCGAGGTCACATCGGTGGTGCGATAGCCGCCGGCCAGTCCGACCTTCCACGTATCGGCCCATCCATGCTCGATGCCCATGCGCGCGCCTCGCGTCTCGGACTCGAACGCGCCGATGACGCCGCGAGCGTCTGTGTCGGTGGTGTCATAGGTCACGCCGCCGAAGATGGCCGTCCCCTCGCCCCAGGCCTCGTGCGACGACAGTCGTTCTGAGCCGAAGTCGAGATCGGTCTCGCGATGACGGAAGGCGGTCTCGCCCAGGACCGCCGTCTCCGAGCCTCGATCGCCGTAGTAGAGATAGTCGTTGGCCAGCTTGGCGATCAGGCGATGTCCCAGGGCGGTCGGATGCACCCCGTCCAGATAGAAATAGCCGCTGGAGTCGCTGCACAGGGTCACGCCGTTGAAGCAGGCCTGGGTGACGTTGGTGATGCCGAAGCGATCCGGGCTGCCGGCGATCACGTCGCCGATCTTGAACAGATCCATATAGATGATGTTGGTGTTCGGCTGAGCCGCCGCCGTGGCCGTCAGGCCGTTGAACAGGGCGGTGTTGAAGGTCGTCACGGCGAAGTCCGCCAGCGGCGCCGCCGCCGTTCCCCGGAACTGGGGCGTCAGGCTGAGCTTGGGCAGGTTGGTGACCAGCACGGTCCCGGCCCCCGCCGAGGCCACGCTGTTGACCAGGAAGTTGACATCGGTCGCCGCGCCCGTGGCCACCGGGGTGATCGCGCCCGTCGGATTGGCGCTGGCGCCGGCCGCCGGCAGGCCCTGGAAGATGTTGTTGGCGCCGCCCAGAATGCTGACCAGATCGCCCGAACCGAACCGCCCGCCCGCGCCGAGGTAGGCCGCGAGCTGAAGCCGCATGCCGGGAGGCGAAGCCGCGCTGTCCGTGCGCGCGCCGCCGAAGGCGTAGTTGATGCTGCCGTTCACGGGCGCCCCGGCGGCGTAGCGGCCGAGGTTGAAGCCCAGCAATTCCACGAAGGTCGGCCCGGTCGAGAACCGACCCTGCCAGTAGACCGGCGCCGGCGGCTGGGTTCCGCCTGTGACGGCGAACAGATTGCCGTTGTCGCTCAGGCTGTCGCCGAACACGACCAGGCGGTTGTAGGTCTGGGCCGAGGCCGCTCCGGCGCAGGCGACGGCGGCGACGGTCAGCGCGGCCAGCGCCGCGCCCCGATGAAATCTAGACATGGATCCTCCCATCGGCCGTCATGATGCGGCCGTTGGGGGCACTGTGCGCCGCTCCGCGCCGAGTTCAAGTCGCCGTTAGGGAAGGTTCGGACGAAATTTCACGCGCCGATCCAAACGCGCATCAGTGCAGAAGGCGGAACTTCAGCGTGCCCGAGACCCCGCGCAGCGCCGTCAGCGCCTCGGGATCATAGTCGCGATCCACGTCGGTGATGACGTAGCCGATGTCCTCGTCGGTCTTCAGATACTGGCCGAGGATGTTCAGACCGGCGGACGCCAGTTCGCGATTAAGCTCGAACATGACGCCGAGCTGGTTCTTGTGGATGTGCAGGATGCGGTGACCGCCCGAGACCTCCGGAAGCTGCACGTTCGGCAGGTTGACGCAGAAGGTGGTGTCGCCGCGGTTCATGAAGTTCAGCAGACGCTCGGCCGCGAACTCGGCGATGGCCTCCTGCGCCTCTTCGGTCGATCCGCCGATGTGGGGCGTCAGGATCACATTCTTCAGGCCACGCAATGGACTGTCGAAGGGATCGGCGTTGGTGCGCGGCTCCTCCGGAAAGACATCCAGCGCCGCCCCCGCCACCCGGCCGGACCCCAGGGCCTGGGCCAGGGCGCCGATGTCCACCACATGGCCGCGGGACAGGTTCAGGAACAGGGCGCCCGGCTTCATCCGCGAGAACTGGGACGCGCCGATCAGGGCCGTGTTCTCCCGACGCCCGTCGACGTGCAGGGTCACCACGTCCGCCTCGGCCAGCAGCTCGTCGAGCTGACGCACACGGCGCGCGTTGCCCAGGGCCAGCCGTTCCGACAGGTCGTGGAAAATCACCCGCATGCCCAGGGCCTCGGCGATCACCGACAACTGCGATCCGATGGCGCCGTAGCCCACAATTCCCAGGGTCTTGCCGCGCAACTCCTTCGAGCCGTCCGCCGACTTGTTCCACTGGCCCTGGTGCATGGCGGCGGACTTGTCGGCCACGTCACGCATCAGGGCGATGGTCAGCCCGACGGCCAGCTCGACCACTGAACGCGTGTTCGAATAGGGCGCGTTGAACACCGCGACGCCGTGATCGGCGGCCGCCTTCAGGTCGATCTGATTGGTGCCGATGCAGAAGGCGCCGATGGCCAGCAGGCGGTCCGCAGCCGCCAGCACGCGGGGCGTGACCATCGTCTTGGACCGGATGCCCAGAACATGCACCCCCTTGATCCGCTCGATCAGGTCGTCCTCATCCAGGGCCCCCTTCATCGTCTCGACCGAATATCCCTCGTCGGTCAGTCGCTCGACCGCCGCCGGATGGATGTTCTCGAGCAGAAGCATCCGGATCCGCGAGCGCGGGTAGGACCAGCGCCCCATGAACCCCTCGGCGAACAGCAGCTCGTCCATCGAGGCCGCCTCCGCATCGGCGGCGGCCACGACCGGTTCGCGGCGGGCGATCTCGGTGAAGGCGTAGAAGCGGTCGGCGGCCCCGGCCAGCTTGACCTCGGCGTCGTTCCAACCGTCTCCCACCATCACCACAGGACCTTTGAGGCCCAGGGCCTTGATGACCTTCGGCTTGCCGTCGGCGTGGGACAGTGGATTCGCGTCGTCCACACCGACCACCCGGCCGTCTGCATCATAGACCAGGTCGTTGCAGAGCACCCTTTCCGGCGACACCTGCAATCGCTCGGCGATCGGGGCGATGATCTCGCGAAAGCCGCCGGACAGAATGTAGATGGTCTCCGCATTCTCGTTGAAGAAACGAAGATTGCGCCGAACGGACGGCGTACCCTCGTCGAGAACGCGCGCCGCCAGGGCCTGCACATGCTCCCGGCGCAGCGGCAGCAGCGCCAGTCGCCGCCTCAGGGCGTCACCGAACCCGATTTCTCCGTTCATGGCCTGATCGGTCAGGGCCGCGATCCGGCCGCGCACCTCGGCGGCGTCGGGACGTCCGTCCAGACAGACGTCAGCCAGGGCCTCGAGCGTTTCAACCCGCACAAGGGTCGAATCGAAGTCGAAAATCAGCGTCGGCTTGATCTGAGTCGAGGGGGAGGCGCTCATGCGCGGCTGTTTCGCCGAAACGGCCTCCCCGCGCAACGATTATGCGCGCGATCCTCAGAATTTGGCGATGCGGCGCACGCGGCTGTCCGGACGACGGCTTTCGAGCGCAGCCGCGCCGATCGCGGCGGCGATGGTCGCGACAGCCAGAAGGGCACCGCCCTCCTTCGCATGATCACGCGCATAGCGACCCGCGCCGTCGGCGTACATCCGGGCCTTCTCACCCGCGTCATGGGCGTAGCCGCGCGCCGCCTGGGCGTAGCGCCGACGCTTGGCGGGCGACATGGCCTTCCTGCCGCGCTTCAGCCATTTGCGGGCGCCGTGACGCGCGTCGTCTCCGGCCTCTTCGGCGCGTTCACCCAGGGTTTCGACCCCTTCGGCCACGCCGCGCGAAATGTCGTCGAAACGACGACGCAGGGCCTCGGCGTCGATCCAGCCTCGCGGATCCAGACGTTCCAGCAGTTCTTCATATCGACGCGGCCCGGTGCGCTGGCTCAGCAGCAGGGTTCCGATGGCCACGCCGGCCACGACCGCCAGGGCGCCGGCGACGATCCCGGGATGGCGCCGGACCTCTTCGGCGATGTCAAAATCCTCGAGCATGATCGTCCTCACGAGCCAGGGTTGAGTTAGCTTGGGTTGAGCTAGACCATAACAGCGAACCGGGCGCGGATCGGTTCCCCCGGCGCGCCCGGGATATGCGCCCCTTACCATATGGTCGCCGCCTTCCTATCTTACCGCGCTTCCGTTCCCTGAGCCGCCTTCGGACCTGCCCGTGACCCAAGCCGCCCCCTCCCCGACCGACGACCTCGCCGCCGCCTTCCAGATCGAGGGCTGGCCTGTGCGCGGCCGGCTGGTGCGGCTGGGCGCGGCGATCGACTCCATCCTGTCGGCCCACGCCTATCCGGAGCCCGTGGCCGCCCTGCTGGGCGAGGCCTGCGCCCTGGCGGCGCTGATCGGGTCCAGCCTGAAGTTCGAGGGTCGTCTGATCGTTCAGGCCCAGGGCGACGGGCCGGTGCGCTATGTCGTGGCCGACTACGACACGGCAGGCACGCTGCGGGGGTACTGCCGCTTCGACGAGGCCGAGGTGGCCGCGGCGTCGACCGGCTTCGCCCGGCCGGGCGCCAGATCGCTTCTGGGCCAGGGCGTCTTCGTCATGACCCTGGATCAGGGACCGGACTTCGATCGTCACCAGGGCATCACCCCGATCGAGGGCGAGAGCCTGTCCCTGTGCGCCGAACACTATTTCGCCCAGTCGGAACAGGTGCCGACCAAGGTGCGGCTGGCGGTCGGCCGGGTGACGGGCGCGGACGGGGTCGAAACCTGGCGGTCGGGCGGCGCCATGATCCAGATGGTCGCCGGCGACGCGTCGCGCGGCGACACCGAAGAGGTCTGGGACCGCAGTCGCGCCCTGTTCGCCACCCTCGGCGATGACGAACTGATCGACCCGACCATCACGCCGGACGTGCTGTTGTTCCGTCTGTTCCACGAGGACGGCGTGCGACTGGAGGACGCGCGCGCGCTGTCGGCCGTGTGCCGCTGCTCGCGCGACCGCATCGCGTCCGTGCTCGGCTCCTTCTCACCGGCGGAGCGCGACGGCATGATCGAGGATGACGGCAAGATCCGGGTCACCTGCGAATACTGCGCCTCGGTCTACGAGCTCGATCCGGAGGAGGCGACGGCGAGCTGAGGCAGGTCGAACTTCCGCCCTCGACCTGTCGGCGATGTCAGTTGAACCGTCGTCGCCCGACGATCATTGAAGCCGAATGATCACCGCCTTCGTCGCCGCCCTGGCGCTCACGTCCGCGCCACCGCCATGCCGCTTCGAGGGTGAGCCCCGCACCTGGACCCGTCAGGCCCTGACGGCCTGGGACCGGCTGGACGCCCAGCGCCTGCATATCGCCCGACCGACGACGCCGACGATCACCCTGTTCGATCAGACCTGCGTCTATCGGCTGGTCCCTGACCGGCGAGGCGGTTTCCAGGTCGGGGGGCGGCGGTATCGCCCAGAAGCCTCGCCTCACGCCGGCCAGATCGCCCTGCCCGACGGATCGACCGTGCCCGCGCGCCGGCTGGCCTTTGCCTCGCCGATGACATCGACGACAGGCGAGGACGGCATGTTCTTCATCATGGCCCTGCCGTCGCTGTGGCGCGCCGACCCGGCCGAGGCCCGGGATCCCGCGCGACTGGCCATGGTCGTCTTCATGCATGAGTTCGCCCACAGCCAGCAGGCCGAGGGCCTGGGCGAGCGCGTCGACGACATGCTGAGCGGCGGCCTGCCCGAGGACGCTGACGATGACATCGTCCAGGACCGGTTCGCCGCCCTGCCCGGCTACGCCGCCGCCTATGCCCGCGAACGCGATCTCTTCTATCAGGCCGCTTCGGCGCCGGATTCAGTGACGGCCCGTCTGCGCCTCGTCGAGGCGGCCCGCGCCATGAAGGCCCGCCGCGACCGCTGGTTCCGGGACGACGACGCGCTCTACGCCCAGGCGGACGATGTCTTTCTGACCCTCGAGGGCACGGGCAATTGGGCCGCTTTCGCCTGGCTGACCGACGCGCGCGGCGGCGGCATGAACCGGGCCGACGCCCTGAGCTTCATTCGGGGCGCGGGGACGCACTGGAGCCAGGATCAGGGTCTGGCGGTCATCCTGGCGGTGGATCGGCTGATCCCCGACTGGCCCCGCCTGGCCTTCGGTCCGGACGGCGTCACCGCCGACATGCTGATCGCCTGGGCGACGCTCGACAGATCGGCGCCGGACGGGAACTGACCGTCCGTCAGTGCTCCAGGTCGAGCGAATAGCCGGCCGAGCGCACGGTGCGGATCGGGTTGGCGCTGCCGCCGACGTCCAGCGCCTTGCGCAGGCGACCGACATGGACGTCCACCGTCCGCGCCTCGACATAGACGTCCGAACCCCAGACCGCGTCCAGAAGCTGCTCGCGGCTGAACACCCGGCCCGGATGACGCATGAAGTGATCCAGCAGGCGGAACTCGGTCGGCCCCAGATGAACCTCGGTGCCCGCCCGCCGGACCCGATGGGCGACGCGGTCGATGACGATGTCGCCGTGGCCGACCCGATCGTCAGCCAGGCCCGGCCGAATGCGGCGCAGAACCGCGCGGATGCGCGCCACCAGCTCGACCATCGAGAACGGCTTGGTCAGATAGTCGTCCGCGCCGGTGTCCAGACCGCGGACCCGGTCCGACTCCTCGCCCCGCGCCGTCAGCATGATGATCGGCAGGTTGCGGGTTTCCGGACGGCCGCGCAGGCGGCGGCAGACCTCGATCCCGGACACCTTCGGAAGCATCCAGTCCAGCAGGATGATGTCCGGCATGCGCTCATCGACCTGCATCAGGCCTTCCTCGCCGTCGGCGGCGACGGCGACGTCATAGCCTTCCTTCTCCAGATTGTACTGAAGCAGGGTGGAAAGCGCGTCCTCGTCTTCCATCACCAGGATGTAGGGCTGCACGATCGTCGTCTCCGGTCGGTCGAACTTCAGGCTTCGGGGAGGGTGTGGGTCTGGCCGACGCCGCTGTCGGCCTGGTTGGGCGTCCAGCGCGGCCGCTCGCCGGCCATCTCGTCGCCGGTGATCTCATAGTGGATGGTCTCGGCGATATTGGTCGCGTGGTCGCCGATCCGTTCCAGGTTCTTGGCCATGAACAACAGATGGGTGCAGGCCGTGATCGTGCGCGGATCGCCCATCATGTAGGTCAGCAGTTCGCGGAACAGCGCATTGTAGTGCTCGTCCACCTCGTCGTCGGTGTTCCACACCGCCAGGGCGCCGTCGATTTCACCCGAGGTATAGGCGTCCAGCACGTCGCGCAGGCGCACCGACACCAGCCGCCCCATGCGCTCGATCGAACGGGTCAGGGGCTGCATCGGCGCGGTCTCGGCCACGGCCAGGGCGCGCTTGGCGATGTTCTTGGCCAGGTCGCCGGTGCGTTCCAGATCCGAGGCCAGCTTCATCGCCGACAGGGTCTTGCGCAGGTCGGACGCCACCGGCTGGCGCAAGGCGATCAGGCGGATGGCCTTGCGCTCGATGTCGCGCTGCATGACGTCCAGCTTGACGTCGCGTTCCACGACCGCCCGCGCCAGGGCGATGTCGCGCCGGGCCACGCTATCGACGGAATCGGCGACCTGGGCCTCGGCCAGGCCGCCCATTCGGGCGACCTCGGCCGTCAGCTGGTTCAGCTCGTCGCCGTAAGCCTTGACGGTGTGCTGGTTCATCCGAACCGTCCGGTGATGTAGTCGAGCGTGCGCCGCTCGCGCGGGTTGGTGAAGATTTCCTCGGTGTCGCCCGTCTCGACCAGACGGCCCATGTGGAAGAAGGCCGTGCGCTGCGAGACGCGCGCCGCCTGCGCCATCGAGTGGGTGACGATGACGATGCAGTAGCGTTCGCGCAGCTCGTCGATCAGCTCCTCGATCTTGGCCGTCGCAATGGGGTCCAGGGCCGAGCAGGGCTCATCCATCAGGATGACTTCGGGCTCGACCGCGATCGCGCGGGCGATGACCAGACGCTGCTGCTGTCCGCCCGACAGGCCCGAGCCCGACGAGTGCAGCCGGTCAGCAACCTCATCCCACAGTCCGGCGCGCTTCAGCGACGCCTCGACCACGCCGTCCAGCTCCGACTTCGACGACGTCAGGCCGTGGATGCGCGGACCATAGGCCACGTTCTCGTAGATCGACTTGGGGAAGGGGTTCGGCTTCTGGAACACCATCCCGACCTGGGCGCGCAGCAGCACCGGGTCGATCTTGCGGTCGTTGATGTCGCCGTCGTCCATGCGGATGCTGCCGGTGACGCGGCAGCCCGGAATGGTGTCGTTCATGCGGTTCATCGTCCGCAGGAAGGTCGACTTGCCGCAGCCCGACGGGCCGATGAAGGCGGTGACGGTCTTGTCCGGAATGTCGAGGCTGACGTCGAAGAGCGCCTGCTTTTCGCCATAGAAGACTGAGACGTCGCGCGCCGCGATCTTGACCGGATGTTCCGCCCCTGCTGACGCCGCCACGGCCGGCGCGCGCACGCCGCCGGGTCCCGGCGCGACGTCCGACAGATCGGTCGGCGCTGTCGCGGCGGTCGGCACAGGCGTCGGCGTCGGCTCGGCGGCGGCCGAAGCCCCGCCGTTGCGATCGTCAGGCGCGCGGAAGAAGGAGGACTTCATAGACATCACCAGCGGCGTTCGAAGCGCCGACGCAGCACGATGGCGGCGGCGTTCATAAGGATCATGAAGGCGAGCAGGACCATGATGGCGGCGGCCGTCCGCTCATGGAACGCGCGCTCGGACGCGTTTTCCCAGATATAGACCAGCGACGGCAGGGCGCCCGCAGCGGCGTCGATCATGTGCGGCACGCCGGGCACGAAGCTGACCATGCCGATCAGCAGCAGCGGGGCGGTCTCGCCCAGGGCGTGGGCCATCGAGATGATCGAACCGGTCATCACGCCCGGCATGGCCAGGGGCAACACATGCTGGAACACGGTCTGGGTGCGGCTGGCCCCCATGGCCAGGGCGGCCTCACGGATCGACGGCGGCACCGCCTTCAGCGACGACCGGGTGGCGATGATGATGGTCGGCAGGGCCATCAGGGCCAGCACCAGCCCGCCCACCAGCGGCGACGAACGCGGCAGATGCATCCAGTTGATGAACAGGGCCACGCCCAGCAGGCCGTAGACGATCGACGGCACGGCCGCGAGGTTGTTGATGTTGACCTCGATCAGGTCGGTCAGCCGGTTCCGGGGCGCGAATTCCTCCAGATAGACCGCCGCGCCGATGCCGATCGGAATGGCCAGAAGCGCCGTCACCAGCAGCATCAGCGCCGATCCGACCAGACCGCCCAAAACCCCGGCCAGTTCCGGCTCGGTGGAGTCGCCGTTGGTGAACAGCGCCGTATTGAAGTGGGCGCGCACCGCCCCCTTCGCCTTCAGCTGATCCAGCCAGCCGATCTGCTCATCGGTCAGCCGGCGCTGGTCGGCCGGGGTGTCGCGCGAAATCTCGCCCTTGTAGTAGAGGTCGGCGTCATCCGACGTCGGCGCCGGAACAGCCACGGTCTGGCCGATCAGGTTGGGGTTCTCGCGGACCATGTCGCCGGCGCGGAATTTCAGCTCCGACGAAAACAACGAACGCATGGCCAGGGCCTTCGACCCGCGCTCGTCGTCGGTCACGCCCAGGCGGCGCAGTTCCTGCTCGGCCGCCATCAGCTGGTAGTTGGCGCCCTGCGGATAGGCCCGGTCGATGCGCGCCGGATCCATATAGATCGGCACCGTGATCTCGTGGGCGTAGAAGGCGGTGTACCCCTGCCCCACCACCCGCGCGAGCAGCAGCAGCAGGAAGCCGATCGCCAGGGCGATGGCCAGAACGCCGTACAGCCGGAAACGGCGTTCACGGGCATAGCGGACCTTCACGCCGGCTTGGAGCTTTTCCAGACGCGCGCGCGAACGGGCGTCGCCGGCGTCCGCCAGGATCGTGGGCGTCGCGGTGTCGGGGGTCGCGTCAGTCATACTGTTCCCGATAGGTCTGGACGATCCGCTGGGCGACGATGTTCAGCGCCAGGGTCACCAGGAAGAGGGTCAGACCCAGGCCGAACGCCGCCAGGGTCTTGGCGCTGTCGAACTCCTGGTCGCCGGTCAGCAGGGTGACGATCTGCACCGTGACGGTCGTCACCGTGTCGAGCGGATTGAGGGTCAGGTTTGCGGCCAGGCCCGCCGCCATGGTCACGATCATGGTCTCGCCGATCGCCCGCGACACGGCCAGCAGCAGGGCGCCGGCCACGCCCGGCAGGGCGGCGGGCATCAGCACCTTCTTGACCGTCTCGGACTTGGTGGCGCCCATGGCGTAGGAGCCGTCGCGCAGGCTCTGTGGCACTGCGTTCAGGATGTCGTCCGACAGCGACGACACGAAGGGGATCAGCATGATGCCCATCACGGCGCCTGCCACCAGGGCCATCTGGTTCTGGACCAGCAGCAGATACTGGCCGACGCCGTCCAGCGGCCCGCCCGCCAGCCAGCCGCCGATGGTGTTGAAGAACACCCGGAACGCCGGCCCCACCGTCAGGGCGGCGAAGAAACCGTAGACCACCGTCGGGATCCCCGCGAGAATCTCCAGCACCGGCTTGACCACGGCGCGCGTCGTGCGGCTGGCGTATTCCGACAGATAGATGGCCGAGAACAGGCCCACCGGCGCCGCCACGGCCATGGCGATCAGCATGATCAGGAAGGTGCCGGCGAACAGCGGCACCGCCCCGAACGCCCCGGTCGATCCGACCTGGTCCGCACGAATGGCGATCTGGGGCGACCATTTGGTCCCGAACAGGAACTCAGTGACCGGCACCTGCTCAAAGAACCGGAGCGCGTCCCACAGCAGGGACGCGACGATGCCCAGGGTCGTCAACACCGCGACAGCGGAACAGGCGAAGAGAACGACGGCGATCCAGGCCTCGACGGCGTTGCGTGCGCGCAGCTCGGGCCGGATCCGCAGGAACACCCACAGCCCGCCCAGGATCGCCAGGATCACGGCGCCCACGCCGGCGCCCAGCGCCAGAATGCGGTCGATCTGGACAGCCCGGCGCGCCTCGCGGGGCAGTTGTTCAGACAGCGGGGCTTCCCAGATCTGCAGCGGCGCGGCGCCGCGTCCGATCCGGCGGGCGTCGTCGAAGAAGGCGCCCCTCTGCATGGGCTCCAGCGCATTGACCTCGGCGGGAGCGCCCGAGGCCAGCAGGCCGTCGGAGATCGGGCCGGACAGCACGCCGCCCAGGATCAGCACCAGCAGCGCCGGCGCCAGGATCCAGACCAGGGCGTAGTAGCCGTGCTGGTTCGGGCGCGAATGTCCACGTCCACCGGCGGCGGCCACCCGACGTCGCGCCAGGGCGCGCGCGCCGACGAACCCCAGCGCCGAAAGCGCGATCAGGATCAGCAGGAAAATCCAGAACATCGGGTCTTGGCGTCGCCGAATCTGAAGCGTGGGAGAGCCCGGCTTCTTGCGCGGCGGAAACTGCCTTCAGTTGGCGAGCGGATTAAGACGGCCCGATGACAGTTCTGTTACGGCGTCGGTCCGGCGGTATCCGTGCTGGACTCCGGCCGAGCCGCCAGGGGGAAATAGGCGCAGAAACTTGCACCGTCCCCCAACGCGCTTTCCACCGCCAGTCCGCCACGGTGGCGGTTGACGATGTGTTTGACGATGGCCAGCCCCAGGCCCGTGCCCGGCCGGTCGCCGCCGCTCTTCTGGCCTTCGACGCGATAGAACCGCTCGGTGAGGCGCGGCAGGTGCTCCCGGGCCATGCCCGGCCCATGATCGCGCACGCGAACGGCGGCGTACCGGACCCCCGCCTCGCGATCCGGCGTCACGAGCGAGAGACGCGTGGCCCCCTCGCGGCGTGGCCCCTGGGCCGTGTCCAGCGCGAGATCGGTCTCGATCACGATCTCCACGGTCTGGCCTGGGCCGGAGTATTTGATCGCATTGTCGGTCAGGTTCTGGATCACCTGAACGATCTCGTCCCGATCGCCGTCCACGGTGGCGCGTTCGGCCGGCGCTTCCAGCCTGACGGTCACGCCCTTTTCGCGGGACAGGACGCTGACGGCGTCGACCACGTCCGCGGCGGCGCGCCCCAGATCCACGCGGCCGGACGGCGGAATATGTTCATTCAGTTCGATGCGGCTGAGCGACAGCAGGTCCGCCACCAGCCGGCTCATCCGGTCCGCCTGGGCCGACATGATGTCGAGGAAGCGATCGCGCGCGACCGGATCCTCCTTGGCGTGTCCCTTCAGAGTCTCGATGAAGCCGGACAGGGAGGCGAGCGGCGTCCGCAGCTCGTGGCTGGCGTTGGCCAGAAAATCGACCCGCATCAGCTCCATCCGACGCACGTCGGTCTCGTCCCGCAACCCCAGGATGGCCAGAGGTCGCGCCGGATCCAGTTTCAGCGGCTGGACCCAGGCGCGCCAGTGCCGCTCGCGCGCGCCGCTGGCGGAATAGTCGGTCGCCGAGGCGACGCCGCCGAACAGGGCTTCGTCAACAGCCTCCAGCACGCCCGGATCGCGGACAAAGCTGACCAGCAGACCGCCCTCGCGCGGCACCTTCAACAGATCACGCGCCGCCGCATTGGCCAGGACGATGCGACGCCCGGCCAGATCGTCGGCCTCGCCTCCCGCCACGATCAGGATCGGATCGTTCAGCGCCTCGAACACGCTGTCCAGCAGGGCGGCGTCCAGACTGCGAGGCGGTGACCCGACGGGCGCCGCTTCGCCAGCCAGGTTTGACGACGCGAACGCCGGATTCACGGACCCGGTTTTGTGCTGCATCCCGGCCCAGGCGGCCGCACCGACCACCGCCGCCCCCCCCAGCAACCACAGCGCCATATCGGGCCGCACCGCCGCGAGGATCAGCATGATGACGACAGCCAGAATCGCCGCCGCCCCGCTGGTCCACAGGGGAGAGGACTCCGTCGGCGCCACCGGCGAAGGGGAATGGTCCAGCGGCATGGGCGGGCGCGGATCCTCCATCACGACGCAGGAGGCGCCGATTCGGTCCGTCTAGCACCGCCTCCGACACGGGATCATGACGACGGTCCTCATTCGTAGCCGTGGGCCGCTTCATTGATGACCTGGGACGGCATGGTCGAGAAGTCGACGGCGATCGGGCGCGGCGCCTTGGCCTGCAAGGTCTTGATCACATGTTCCAGCCGACGACGAACCTCACCCTCGGCCTCGCCGCCGGGCGTCAGGTTCAGGGGGGCCAGGCAGAAATCGATGATCGCCTGCGGTCGGGTCAGGGGCTCCATGGCCGGTCTCCTTGCAATCGTCCCGCCGACACGGCGAGGACACGCCGAGGAAAACACGCCACAGTCACATTTTGTACTGCTTATCGAGCGCAATTGAAGTCATTTTGTCACTGTATGACTTTCCGATGAAGTCATTTCATGACATCCTGCGATCATGGACGCCTCACAGGATCGCAAGCTCTTCCTCGGCGGTCGGCTGAAGCGGCTGCGTCGCGACCTGGGCCTGACCCAGACGGCGATGGCCGCCGATCTGGGCGTCTCGCCCAGCTATCTGAACCATATCGAGCGTAACCAGCGGCCCGTCTCGGCCCAGCTTCTGCTGCGTCTGGCAGAGACCTACGACGTCGATCTGCGCGCCCTGGCCCGCACCGCCGGACCTGATCCCAAACAGCTGGGCGAACTGTTCGCCGATCCGGTGTTCGCCGGATTGGCCGTGCCGCGTCACGAGGCGCAGCATCTCGCCGAGGAGGCGCCCGCCGCGGCCGAGGCCCTGGTCCGCCTCTATCGCGCCTTCGCTGACCGGCGCGACCGGGCGCGCGCCGAGGCGGATCGCGCCGGCGCCGCTCTGGAGGCCACGCCCGCCGATCATGTGCGAGACTACATCCAGTCCCACGACAACCATTTCCCCGAGCTTGACGCTCTCGGCGAGGCGCTGAACGCCGAACTGAACGCCGCGGCGCCGGGCCTGTCGGGCGAGGCCCTGGACGTCCGCATCCGCGCCCGCCTGCTGGCGCGGCACGGCCTGTCGGTCCGGATCATGCCGATCGAGGTCATGGTGGAATGGACGCGGCGCTATGACCCGCATCGTGGACGCCTGTTGCTGTCCGAGGCGCTGGGCCCCTCCTCCCGCGCCTTCGCCTGCGCCTATCAGCTGGTCCTGATCGAACACGGCGCCCGGCTCGACGCCCTGGCCGACGCCGCCGCCATGCCCGATGCGGCGGCGCGCGACCTGCTGAAGGTCTCCCTGACCAACTATCTGGCCGCCGCCCTGCTGATGCCCTACGCCGCCTTCCAGCGCGCGGCGGAAGAGACCGGCTATGACCTGAGCCGCCTCATGGCCCGGTTCGGAGTGGGCTTCGAACAGGCGGCCCATCGCCTGACCACCCTGTCGCGTCCGACCGCGCGGGGCGTGCCCTTCTTCCTGATGCGGACGGATCAGGCCGGGAACGTGTCCAAGCGCCACGCCGCCGGTGACTTTCCGTTCGCCCGCTTCGGCGGCGCCTGCCCGCGCTGGAAGTTGTATGCGGCCTTTCGCACGCCAGGGCGGGTCGTGACCCAGATCATCGAGACCCCGGACGGCGGCCGTTGGTTCACCCTGGCGCGGACCGTCACGCGTCACGGCGGCCAGGCCTGGAGCGGCGAACCCTCGACCGAAGGTCACGATCTGGCCATCGGCCTGGGCTGCGAACTGCGGCACGCGCACCGGCTGATCTATGCGCGCGGCCTGGACCTGACCTCGCCGTCCGTGACGCCCATCGGACCGGCCTGCCGCCTGTGCCATCGCCACCCCTGCGCCGAGCGCGCCGCACCGCCGGTCGATCGCCCGCTGACCGTCGACGACTGGTCCAAGTCGGTCAGCGCCCACCCCTTCGCCGGGGCCTGAGCCGACCGCCGCGGTTGACGGGGCGACGGCTTCATGCGCCAAGGCCGCCGATGAAGACGGCCGATTTCGATTTCCATCTGCCCGAGGACCGCATCGCCCTGCGCCCGGCCCAGCCCCGCGACGCCGCGCGCCTGCTGGTCGTGCACGACGGCGGTGTCGAAGATCGCATCATCCGCGACCTGCCCGACCTGCTTCAGCCGGGCGACGCCCTGGTGTTCAACGACACCCGCGTCATCCCGGCGCGGATGTCCGGTCTGCGTCATCGTCAGGGCCCCGACGGCCAGACCCTGACGGTCGAGGTCGAGGCCACCCTGCACCACCGCGACGCGCCTGATGTCTGGTCGGCCTTCATGAAGCCGGGCAAGCGGATCAAGGTCGGCGACCGGATCACATTTACGTCCCTTCTCCCCTCGGGGGAGAAGGTGGCTCGCGAAGCGAGACGGTTGAGGGGGCTCCCGGAAACGGACGAGACCCTCACCGACGGCGTCGCGGACACGCCCCCCTCATCCGAGCCCTCCGGGCCCACCTTCTCCCCCGAGGGGAGAAGGACATTGTCAGCGACAGTTTTCGCCAAATCCGACGACGGTTTGGTCACTCTGCGTTTCGACCTGGCGGGTCCGGCGCTGGACGACGCCGTCCGCGATGTCGGCGTCATGCCCCTGCCGCCCTATATCGCCGCGAAGCGCCCCGAGGACGATCAGGATCGGGCTGACTATCAGACCGTCTTCGCCGAACACGACGGTTCCGTGGCGGCCCCCACCGCGGGCCTGCACTTCACCCCCGGCCTGCTGGACGCCCTGGCCGCTCGCGGCGTCTCGACCCACGCCGTCACCCTGCACGTCGGCGCCGGGACCTTCCTGCCGGTCAAGGCGGAGGACCTGGCCGAACACCGGATGCACAGCGAATGGGGCGAGGTCTCCGCCGCCTCGGCCGATGCGCTGAACGCCGTGCGCGCCGCCGGCGGCCGGATCGTCTGCATCGGCACCACCTCCCTGCGCCTGCTCGAATCGGCGACCGGCGAGGACGGCGTGGTCCGGCCCTTCCACGGCGACACCGCCATCTTCATCACGCCCGGCTACCGGTTTCGGGCCGCCGACGTGCTGATGACCAACTTCCACCTCCCGAAATCGACCCTGTTCATGCTGGTGTCCGCCTTCGCCGGGCTTGAGGTCATGAAGGCGGCCTACACCCACGCCATCGACAGCGGTTACCGCTTCTATTCCTACGGCGACGGCTCCCTCCTGTTCCGGGCCTGACTCGCCGGCCGGGCGCCGCGACGCATCGCCGCCGCCTGGCCGGTGAAGCTCAAACCGACGCAAAAACATGGACTTAAGTCCACTGTAACACACCTTGACCTGTGAAGGCCCCGCCTATAGGTTCCGCGCCGAATTCAGACCCCGTTCCGGCCCGCCGGGACGCTGAGCGAACACAACCCATGTCCACTCCAACGGAATCGCGCGAAGAGGCGATCAAACGCCTCAACGAACGCGCATCTGACCTGGAGGCGGCGACGGCTCCGAAGACGTCCGAGCACCTGGCGGCTCAGGCGGTGACGAGCCAGGCCTACAAGATCATTGCCGAGCTGATCGGCGGGGTGCTTGTCGGACTGGGACTGGGCTTCATCGTGGACCGGTTCGCCGGAACCACGCCGTGGGGCATTATCGGCGGAACCCTGCTGGGTTTCGCCCTGTCGATTTACATGGCGCGCCGCACGGCCAACCGGCTGATGGCGCAGGCGAAGGCGAGCGGGGTCGAACCGAAATCGATCCCCTTCGACGACGAGGAAGACGAGGAGCGATAGGCCTTGGCTGGTCCGATCGAACAATTTGAAATCCACAAGGTCGTCGATCTTCCCGACGTCGTGCTGCCCGTTTTCGGCCAGACCGACCTGGCGATCACGAACTCGCACATCGCCATGACCATCGCCTTCGGCCTGGTGGTTCTGTTCCTCACGCTGGTGACGTCGAACGCCAAGGTCGTTCCAGGCCGGCTCCAGGCCGCCGGCGAGACGCTGTTCGGCATGATCGACGGGGTGACGGATTCGATCATCGGTCACGACGGCCGGAAGTATTTCCCGTTCGTCTTCACCCTGTTCCTGCTGGTGCTCGGCATGAACCTGCTCGGCATGTTCCTGACCTTCACCGCCACGTCGCAGCTGGCGGTCACGGGCACACTGGCGCTTCTCACCATCCTGCTCGTTATCGGCGTCGGCTTCGCCAAGAACGGCCTGGGCTTCTTCCTGCTGTTCTGGCCGACCAGCGCGCCGCTGCTGATCCGTCCGGTCGTCGGGCTGATCGAATTCCTGTCCTTCCTGCTTCGCCCGATCACCCTCGCGCTTCGTCTGTTCGGCAACATGCTGGGCGGCCATATCGCGCTCAAGATTTTCGCCGGTTTCGTGGTGTCGATGGGCGCCCTGGCTGCGGGCGGCGGGCTGGGCCTGCTGGGTCTGCCGGTGGCCGCCCTGTCGATGGGCATGGTGGTCGGCCTGACCGCCCTCGAATTCCTCGTCGCCTTCCTGCAGGCGTTCGTCTTCGCCGTTCTGGCCAGCATCTATCTCAACGATGTGGTCAACCTGGGTCACGGCCACTAAGGCTGCGAAACAGTTCGAACTCCCCACCTTCCAACCCTGACTGAATAGGAAACTCAACATGGAAGCCGAATCCTTCAAGTACTTCGGTATCGGCCTGGCCACCCTGGGCATGCTCGGCGCCGGCATCGGCGTGGGCAACATCTTCGGCAACTTCCTGGCGGGCGCCCTGCGCAACCCGTCGGCCGCCGCTTCGCAAGTCGGCAACCTGTTCGTCGGCGCCGCCCTGGTCGAGGCCCTGGGCATCCTGGCCTTCGTGCTGGGCATCCTGGCCTGGCTGGGCTGATACCGAACTGACTTCCGGCAGGCGGCGGCGCGTGTTCGATCGCGCCGCCGCCGCCTCAATTTTCAAAGACAGGCTGACGGATCATGGCTGATCCCCACATGCAGACGGACGGCGCCCACGCCGCGACCACCGAGGCCGAGGGCCATGGCGGTGGACTGCCCCAATTCGAGGCCCAGCACTGGGCCGGGCAGATGGGCTATCTGCTGGTCCTGTTCTTCCTGCTCTATATTCTGATCGCCAAGGTCTTCGCGCCGCGCCTGCGTCGTGTGATGGACGAGCGTCGCGACACCATCTCCGGCGCTGTCGAAACGGCTCGCAAGGTCCAGGCCGAGGCCGCCGAACAGGCCGCCGCCGCTAAGGCCGAGGTGGAACAGGCGCGCGCGGAGTCCCGCCGGGTCGCCGCCGAGGCCAAGGCCCGAGTGACCGCCGAAGCCGCCGAACGCGCCGCCGTCCAGGAAGCTGAAGTGAACGCCCGCATCGAGACCGCCGAGGCCGCCATCGCCAAGACCCGCGATGCAGCGATGGCCAACGTCGCAACGATTGCTTCCGATACCGCCGCCGCCATCGTCGAACGCCTGACCGGCAAGGCCGCGACGGCCGCCGAGCTGAAGGGATCCGTCTGATGCCGCATTTCCTCGACCCCCACATGTACAGCCTCGACAATCCCGAGCTGTGGGTCGGCATCGGCCTGCTGATCTTTTTCGGCATCCTGATCTTCGCCGGCGTGCCCAAGCTGGTGGGCGGCCAACTGGACGCCAAGGCCGCCAAGATTCAGGCTGACCTGGACGAGGCCGCCCGTCTGCGCGCCGAGGCCGAGGCCCTGTTGGCCCAGATCCGCGCCGAAAAGGCCGAGGCCGAGGCCCAGGCCGCCGATATGCTGAAGGCCGCCGAGGCTGACGCCCGGACGCTGGAAGCCGAGGCCAAGGCCAAACTGGAAGAAACCCTCGCCCGTCGTCAGGCCCTGGCTGAGCGCCGCATCGCCCAGGCCGAAGCCCAAGCCGCCGCCGAGGTGAAGGCCTCCGCCGCCGACCTGGCCGTGCAACAGGCCGAAGCCATCCTGACCGCCCGTGCGGCGACCCAGAAGGCCGACCCTCTGCTCGACGCCGCCATCAGCCAGATCGGCCAGCGTCTGAACTGACGACCGGCGACCTGAACTGACGACCGGCGACGATCGCGACATCATGCGAGGCCCCGCGGTTCCGCCGCGGGGCCTTTTCGTTGGTCAGTGGGCGGGAATGCCGCCGGCCGCCATCTCGCGGGCCAGCCGCTTCTCGCGCTGGACCAGCCGGCCGTAGACCATGCCCATGACGATGCCGAACACCACATTGGTGATCAGCAGCCACGCCACGACGCCGAATCCGCCGTCACCGGCGAAGGTGGCCCGATCGCCCAGCAGGAAGATCCCCGTCATCATCACCACGAAGGCGCCGACCGCGAAGACGATCCCCTTTGTGGCGAAGGTGTCGGTGGGCAGCCGTGGGCACAGATAGCCGAACAGCGAGCCGAGGATCACCACGCCGGTGATGATGTGGGCGACCCAGCCGACAATGGGCTGGCCGTCCATGCCGATCATGTGGGCGACGAGGTTTGGAAAGGGGGTGAACCAGGGTCCGCCCAGGGTGTTGACCAACTCCAGCACCACGACCACAGCCGTGGCGGCCGCGCCGGCCATCATGCCCATTTTTACGCGTGACATCATAACGAGAGCGCCTCCCAACGCTTCTGTTCGTTCCGATAACGCAGGGGGAGGTTACGCCTGTCTGGTCGAGGCGGTTAGGAACAGGATTTCACAAAACCGTGCTTCGCGAATGCGAAGTCGCAGCGCGAAAGGCTTAGCCGAAGGCGCGGCGCCACATGCGGCGCATCTTTTTCCTGAGCCGGATCAGGCGTCTGTAGCGGCGACGCAGCACCACCTTCTCGACCATCTTTTCGGCCCGCAGCGCCTGTTGCCAGAAGACCGGCCCGAACTCCGGGTTGCGGCGCAGCAGACGACGGAAGGGATAGACCCAGCGCGGCCGGGCGTGCTGGGCGCGGATGAAGTAGCGTTTGGCCCGGTACGAGCTGCGCAGAATCAGGATCAGCCCCAGGGCGATGACCGGCACGCCGCCGGGACCGGGCAGCGGGGCGATCAATATGCCCAGAAGCACGACAACCAGACCCAGCATCAGCATCGAGCTGCGCTTCAGCCAGCGGAAGACGCCGCCGGAAGGGCGTGGGCGAAGTCCAGGCAGGGCGGGCGCGGCGAAGGTCACGATGACCACCAGTTGGGAGTTGCAGGTCCTTGAGACAACGTCCCCGGTCCTCACCGGGTCCACGCAGCGGACGAAAAGCCCCCTACGTGGCGACACTGCCACAATAGGATTTACAATCCGCTTCGGTGTCTGAACCGAGGCTGAACGGTGAAGGTTTGGTCATGATCCGAAGGCCGCCCAAGGCCGTGGCCGAAATGGCGCAGTGAAAAGGGCCGCCCCTTCGGACGGCCCCTTCCCTCTCGGATGCTGCGACAGGCGTCAGGCCGCCTGATTGGACCCCTCAGGCGCGACCCAGCGCAGGCGCGGGGAACGGGCCGCGCGCGTTTCATCCAGCCGCTTCATCGGCGCATGGAAGGGCGCGCCCTTGAACCGGTCCGTATCGCCCGCCTTGGCCGCCTCGGCCAGAAGGCGCATAGCGTGGATGAAGCGGTCCAACTCGGCCTTGGATTCCGTTTCAGTCGGCTCGATCAGCATGGCCCCGTGGACGACCAGCGGGAAATACATGGTCATCGGGTGGAAGCCCTCGTCGATCATCGCCTTGGCGAAGTCGAGCGTGGTGATGTCCGTGCCCTTCAGCCATTCGTCGTCGAACAGGGCCTCGTGCATGCAGGGCCCGTCGGGGAAGGCCGGAGACATCAGGTCCTGCAGGCGGGCCTTGATGTAGTTGGCGTTCAGGACGGCGTCCTCGGCGACCTGACGCAGGCCGTCGGAGCCGTGGCTCATCATGTAAGACAGGGCGCGGACATACATGCCCATCTGACCCTGGAAGGCGCACAGGCGGCCGAAGGCTTGCGCCGCCTCGTCTTCCTCACGCTCGACCAGCTTGAAGCCGTCGCCGGCATTCACGACCCAGGGGGCCGGGGCGAAAGCCGCCAGGGCTTCCGACAGCACCACCGGACCCGCGCCCGGACCACCGCCGCCGTGGGGCGTGGAGAAGGTCTTGTGCAGGTTGATGTGCATGGCGTCGACGCCCAGGTCGCCCGGGCGCACCCGACCGACGATGGCGTTGAAGTTGGCCCCGTCGCAGTAGAAATAGGCCCCCGCCTCGTGCGTCAGGCGGCTGATCTCGAGGATGTCGCGCTCGAACAGGCCGCAGGTGTTGGGGTTGGTCACCATGATGGCGGCGACGTCCGGGCCAAGCTTGGCGGCCAGATCAGCCACGTCCACGCGGCCGTCGTCGGTCTGGGCCACCTCGACCACCGAATAACCGACGAAGGCGGCGGTGGCGGGGTTGGTGCCGTGAGCCGAGGTCGGGACCAGCACCTTGCGGCGCTGCTCATGCTCGCCCTTGGCTTCGTGGGCGGCGCGGATGGCCATCAGGCCGCACAGTTCGCCGTGGGCGCCGGCCTTGGGCGACAGGGCCACGGCGGGCATGCCGGTCAGGGTCGTCAGCCAGTGGGCCAGGGTGTCCATCAGCTCCAGCGCACCCTGGACCGTCGACTGCGGCTGCAACGGGTGGATGTCCGAGAAGCCCGGCAGGCGCGCCATCTTCTCGTTCAGGCGCGGGTTGTGCTTCATCGTGCACGAGCCCAGCGGATAGATGGCCAGGTCGATGGCGTGGTTCTTCTGGCTCAGGCGCACATAGTGGCGCATCGCCTCGGGCTCGCTCAGGCCCGGCAGGCCGATCGGGTCCTTGCGGACCAGATCGCCGAGGTCGGCGCCGGTCGTGGCGGGCTCCGGCAGGTCGACGCCGGTCTTGCCCCAGCCCTCGCCCTCGAAGATCAGGGCCTCGTCCTGCAACAGGCCCCGCGCCCCGGTCAGGGTGGCGGGTTTGGATTCCACGGCGTTGGGGGTGGTCGGACGGCCGACGGTGTTCATGGTGCTCATGGTCAGGCTCCCAGGACCTTGGTCAGCGATTTGGCGAGGATCTGGATGTCCGCATCCAGCGTCGTCTCGGTCGCGGCGACCAGCAGGACGTCATCCATGCCCGCGCCAGGGTTCAGGCGGCTGTAGGGCACGCCGGCCAGAACATGGTGATCTGCCAGGGTCTGGACCACCTCGGCAGCGCTCTTCGGCAGGCGCACCGCGAACTCGTTGAAGAAGCGCGGGGTCAGGACTTCCACGCCCGGAATGGCCGCCAGCGCATCACGGGTCGCCACCGCCTTCTCGTGGTTCAGCAGGGCCATTTTCCGCAGTCCCGTCTCGCCCAGCAGGCTCATGTGGATGGTGAAGGCCAGGGTGCAGAGGCCCGAGTTCGTACAGATATTCGACGTCGCCTTGTCACGACGGATGTGCTGTTCGCGCGTCGACAGGGTCAAGACGAAGCCGCGACGGCCATCCGCATCCACCGTCTCGCCGCAGTAGCGGCCGGGCGTCTGGCGCAGCAGCTTCTCGCGCGTGGCGAACAGGCCGACATAAGGTCCGCCGAAGTTCAGGGCGTTACCGATCGACTGGCCCTCGGCCGCGACGATGTCGGCGCCCATCTCGCCGGGCGATTTCAGCAGGCCCATGGAGACGGCCTCGGTGACCACGACGATCAGCAGGGCGCCGGCGGCGTGGGCGGCCTCGGCGATCTTGGTCACATCGGTGGCCGTGCCGAAGACGTTCGGGGTCTGGACGACGACGCAGGCCGTGTCGTTGTCGATGGCGGCGATGACGGCGTCCTCGGCGTCCACGGCGGCGGCCAGGGCCTCGGTCTCCACGCCCACCGCGTGAACCACGGTCTCGGTCGCCCGGACATAGTGGGGGTGCACTCCGCCAGAGATGACGGCCTTGTTCCGGCGCGTCACCCGCGTCGCCATCAGCACACCCTCGGCCATCGCGGTCGAGCCGTCGTAGAGGGAGGCGTTGGCCACATCCATGCCGGTCAGGTTCGCAACCTGGGTCTGGAACTCATACAGATACTGCAGCGTCCCTTGGGCGATCTCCGGCTGGTAGGGGGTGTAGGAGGTCAGGAACTCCGACCGCTGGATGATGTGATCCACCGTCGCCGGCACATGGTGACGATAGGCCCCCGCCCCGCAGAAGAACGGGACCGATCCCGCCGCCGCATTCCTGGCCGCCATGCGCGACAGGGTCCGCTCCACCTCCAGCTCACCCGCCACGCGCGGCAGGTCGACGAAGCCGTCGCGCCGGGCGGCCTCGGGCACGTCCACGAACAGGTCATCGACGGATTTCGCCCCGATGGCGGCGAGCATCGCCGTGCGGTCGTCGGGCGTCAGGGGGAGATAACGCATGTTCGGTTCACATTCCGCTTGTCATCCCGGCCGAAGCGAAGCGGAGAGCCGGGACAGGAGGGGCCTTTGATATTTCCGTCCCGGTCGGCCCGCAGGGCTGAACCGGGACAAGGGAAGGATGATCGATGCGTGCCCCGGATGAGCTTCGCTCTCCGGGACCGCGAAGGCGGGAGCCTCGTGCGTCCCGGCTCTGCGCTTCGCTTCGGCCGGGATGACAAGCGCTCCCTGAGAAATCAGAGGGTCGCGAGGAAGGCGTCGTAGGCGGCATGATCCATCAGGGCGTCCAGCTCCGAGGCGTCCGACACCTTGATCTTCGCGAACCAGCCGTCGCCCTGCGGCGCGCCGTTGACGGTTTCCGGGGCGGTCGACAGGGCGTCATTGGCCTCGACCACCTCGCCGGAGACGGGGGCGTAGACGTCCGACGCCGCCTTGACGCTCTCGACCACGGCGAAGCTGTCGCCCTTGGAAACCGTCTTGCCGACTTCCGGCACCTCGACAAACACCACGTCGCCCAGGGCGTCGGCGGCGTGCTGCGAGATGCCGACGGTCGCGATGTCGCCGTCCAGGCTGACCCACTCGTGATCCTTGGTGAACTTCATGGCTGTGTCCTCAGACGGTCTTGGGTTTGCGATAGTAGCGTTGCGGCACGAACGGCGTGTCGATCACCTCGGCGGCGGCGGGCTTGCCGCGCACGATGACCTTCAGCTCCGTGCCCAGGGCCGCGAAGGCCGGCGGGACATAACCCATGGCGATGTTCTTGCCGAGCGACGGCGACGGTCCGCC
This sequence comes from Brevundimonas sp. VNH65, assembly GCF_049445955.1. Classification (NCBI taxonomy): domain Bacteria; kingdom Pseudomonadati; phylum Pseudomonadota; class Alphaproteobacteria; order Caulobacterales; family Caulobacteraceae; genus Brevundimonas; species Brevundimonas sp. VNH65. The sequence goes on from NZ_JBMSDX010000003.1 coordinate 29,793, forward strand.
GGAGGTCACCTTGCCGATCAGGTTTCCATCCGCATCCGCGATCTCGGCGCCTTCGCGGGCCGGGGCGCCCTCCTTGACGACCAGGCCGACCCGCACGCGCGACGGCGCGTCAGCCAGGCCTTTCAGGATGCGGTCGGCGCCGGGGAAGTCCGCGCGCTCCTTGCGCGACTTGGACAGGGCGAAGGTCAGGGCCGCCTCGACCGGGTCGGTCGTCGGGTCGATGTCGTGGCCATGCAGCGGCAGGCCGGCCTCCAGACGCAAACTGTCGCGTGCGCCCAGGCCGATCGGCTTCACACGCGCGTCGCTCAGCAGCAGGGTCCAGATGCGCTCGGAGTCGCTGTTCGGCACGGAGATCTCATAGCCGTCCTCGCCCGTGTAGCCAGAACGCGAGATATAGGCGTCGACCCCGAACAAGGTCATCCGCGCCGAATCCATGAAGCCCATTTCGGCCAGGGCCGGCTCGTGGGCGGCCATGACGGCGGCCGCTTCCGGCCCCTGAATGGCGATCAGGGCGCGATCGGCCAGGATCTCCAGCTTAGCATCGCCCGACAGGTTGGCGTTCCAGAACGCGAAGTCCTCATCCTTGTTGCCCGCGTTGACGACGACGAACAGGCCGTCTTCGTCGGGTTTGCCCGCCATCAGGTCGTCGATGATCCCGCCTTCGGCGTTCAGCAGCAGTGAATATTTCTGCTTGCCCGGCTTCAGGATCGCATAGTCGCCGGGGACGAAGCGCTCGAACTGGGCGATGGCGTCGGCGCCGGTGATGCGGCACTGGCCCATGTGCGACACGTCGAACAGGCCCGCATGCTCGCGGGTCCAGCGATGCTCGGCCAGCACGCCTTCATACTGGACCGGCATGTCATAGCCGCCGAAGCCGACCATGCGCGCGCCCAACGCCCGGTGCGCGGCGTTCAGGGCCGTGGTCTTGAGGGGGGTGTCGCTCATGTCAGGCTCCGGAGTCGCGTCGTGAAGCGGTTTCCCGCCGTCCTCGCGCCCCCGCTGTCCTGAAGCCTGAGAGATTCCGCTCCGGACCTGATCCGGGGCTTGCTCCGTCGGCGCGCCCTATTCCGGCGGACCGGGGGCGACTTTCCAGCGTCTAACGTGCTTCGCGGTCCGTTTGCCTGAGCGTTTCCGGGGCGGTTGCGCCTTCGGCGTCAAAGCCCGGCGCACCGGACCTGATCTCTCCCGCGAGAGCGAACGACCTAAGGCCCCGACTCCGTCTCCAAGTCAAGCGCCGCCGGACCGCAATCAAGGCCTTGTCACGCCTCCGGGGCGCGGCCAGAAGGAGCGATCGCCGGATCTCCGCAAGGAAGCGACATGACCGACCGCCCCAGCTTCGACGCCCACCTCGCCGCCGTTCAGGCGCCGGACGGCCTGAAGACCGTGCTGGAGGTCCTGGCGCAGACCTGCGCCGAGATCAGCGATCTGGTCGCCGGCGGTGCGCTGTCGGGCGTTCTGGGCGCTTCTGGCGCGGTCAATGTGCAGGACGAGGAGCAGAAGAAGCTCGACGTCATCGCCAACGACATCCTGACCGACGCCCTCCTGGCCAGTCCCGTCGTCGCCGGCGTCGGCTCTGAGGAAATGGACGTCACCCAGCCCGCCGCCCACGCCACGGGCGAGTATCTGGTGATGTTCGATCCGCTGGACGGATCGTCGAACATCGACATCAACGCCCCGGTCGGGACGATCTTCTCGGTGCTGAAGGGCTTCTCCCCCACCCCCACTGAGGCCGACTTCCTGCAACCCGGCCGCCGCCAGGTCGCGGCCGGCTACGCCCTCTACGGCGCCCAGACCATGCTGGTGCTGACGACGGGCGCGGGTGTGACGGGTTTCACCCTGGCGGCCGACGGAAGCTGGGTTCTCACTCATCCCGACATCCGCATCCCGGCCGACACGAAAGAGTTCGCCATCAACATGTCCAACCAGCGCCACTGGGCCGGGGGCGTGCAACGCTACATCGCCGCCTGCCTGGAAGGCGCCGACGGCCCGCGCGGGAAGAATTTCAACATGCGCTGGGTCGCCGCCATGGTGGCCGACGTGCACCGCATCCTGATGCGCGGCGGCGTCTTTCTCTATCCGTGGGACCGGCGCGAACCTGAAAAGGCCGGCAAGCTGCGTCTGATGTACGAGGGCAACCCCATGGCCTTCCTGGTCGAACAGGCAGGCGGCAAGGCGACCCTGGACGGCGTGGCGTCGATCCTGGACGTCGTGCCCGAACGCCTGCACCAGCGCATTCCGGTGGCCCTCGGTTCGGCCAATGAGGTCGATCAGATCGCGGCGGCGTAGCAACTTTCTCTGGTGTTGGCGGTCTGCAATCTCCGCCTCCGTGCATCCCGGCGAAGGCCGGGATCCAGACCGCGGACCGCGACGGCCGGCCTTTCGGACCATGGCGGCGGCCCAGGCGACTGCATCTTCCATCTGGACCCCGGCCTTCGCCGGGGTGCGCGGAGGAGAAGAGCCGCCGCCACTCGACCCGACTAAGGCCCAGGTTGGTTTCCAGGCCTTACGCCGTCATCCCTCCAAGGGGCGAAGGCCCGAAACCTCGACTATTGGGCCGCGTAGGCCCTGACCTCGGCGATCCGGGCGGCCTTGTCGGCGTCCGACAGGAAGCTGCCCTCGAAGCTGTTGATGGCCATCTGCGTCAGCTGATCACGCGTCAGCCCCGTCGCCTTGGCCAGTTCAGCGTAGTTGGCGTTCACATAGCCGCCGAAATAGGCCGGATCGTCCGAGTTCAGCGTCACATGCAGGCCGCGCCGCAGCATCTCGGGCACGGGATGGTCCTTCAGGTCGTGGACCACGCAGAGCTTCAGGTTCGACAGCGGACAGACGGTCAGGGTCATCTGCTCGGCCGCCAGTCGCTCGATCAGGCCCTCATCCTCCATCGAGCGGTTGCCGTGGTCCATGCGGTCGATGTGCAGCAGGTCCAGCGCCTCATGCACATAGGCGGGCGGCCCCTCCTCCCCGGCATGGGCGACGAGTTTCAGACCCAGTTCGCGGGCGCGCGCGAACACCCGTTCAAACTTCGACGGCGGATGACCCACCTCTGACGAATCGAGACCCACCCCCTCGATCCGGTCCAGCCATGGCGCCGCCGCCGTCAGGGTCACGAACGCCGCCTCCTCGTCCAGATGACGCAGGAAACAGAGGATCAGCTTCGAGGTCACGCCGAGTTCTGCCTCGGCACGCTCCATGCCTCGCAGCAACCCCTCCATGACCGCCGCCATGGACACGCCCCGGTCCGTGTGGGTCTGGGGATCGAAGAAGATTTCGGCGTGGCGAACATTGTCCGCCGCCGCCCGCTGGAAATAGGCGAAGGCCAGGTCCTCGAAGTCCCGCTCGGTCAGCAGGACATTGGCCCCGGCGTAATAGATGTCGAGGAAGTCCTGCAGGTTCGAGAAATCATAGGCGGCGCGCACGGCCTCGACGCTGTCGAACGGGATCGACACCCCGTTCCTTTGCGCCAGCTCGAACATCAGTTCGGGCTCGAGGCTGCCCTCGATGTGCAGATGCAGTTCCGCCTTGGGCAGGCCGGCGATGAAGGCGTCGAGGTCGGTCATAGTCCGATTTCCTTCGCGAATTCAGGGAGACTCAGCATCTCCACATTCACAGCTTTCGACTGTCTGACCTTGTTGATCAGCTTGCTGTCGGCCGTCAGCATGAGAGCCTGCAGATCTTCCGCATGGGCCAGATAGAAGCAGGCATAGGCCGAATGATCCAGCGCGCGCGATAGGCCGGACGCGCGACGAATGAGCCGCCGAGAAGGCTCCGTATACATGTTCAGCGCCTCGATCAGCTGGACAGCTTCATCGGCCTGATGCGCGTCGATCTCGCCCAGCCGATGCCGCTTCCAGATGATGTTCGCGCACTCGGGAAAGATCAGATCCGGCGCCGACCAGGTGCGAGCGCGTAGCGCGGCCATTGCGATGGCGCTGCCCGGCTCGTCCAGGACGACCTGCACCGCCACGCTCGCATCTACGACAATCATCGACTGTCGCGGTCCTCGCGGATCAGGATTTCGGACGGGATGGTCAGCCGCCCCTTGGTCGCTTCGCGCAGAGCCGCCGCGCGCCGCTCCCATTCCGAGTCGATCCGAGGCGCCAGGGCGCGCCGAAGGATTTCGCGATGCTCGGCCTCTGCCGACTGACCATTGGCTTGCGCGCGCTTCTTCAACGCCAGGGCGATATCATCATCGACATTTCGAACATGCAGATTCACGGGCATCGCCACACTCCTCTGCTAGCAGATATAGCACACCGAAGATCTGCCGCCTACATCCGCTCCGGCGTCTCGATGCCCAGCAGGTTCAGGGCGATGACCAGTTGGTCCAGCGCCGCCTTCGACAGGGCCAGGCGCGAGGCCTTGATCGCCTCGTCCGGCGCGATGAGCACCGGGCAGGCCGCATAGAATTTCGAGAACGACTGGGCCAGCCGATAGGCGTGTTCCGCGATCAGGTGCGGCATCCGCTTGTCATAGGCGTCCGAGACCGCCTGATCGAAGGCGTCCAGCGTCAGGGCCAGGTCGCGCTCGGCCGGTTCGGCGATGACGATCGCGCCCGGCGTCAGGCCCTGGTCGGCCGCCTTGCGCAGCAAGGATTTGATCCGCACCGACTGGTACAGAAGGTAGGGCCCGGTCTTGCCCTCGAAGCTCATGAAGCGGTCGAGGTCGAAGACGTAACTTGTCGTCCGGGCGTTCGAAAGGTCGGCGAACTTCAGCGCCGCGATGGCCACCTTGTGGGCCGTGGCCTCGAACTCCTCCGGCGACAGGTCCTCGCCCAGATGGGCCTCGTTGAGCCGCTCGCGCGCCTTGTCGGTGGCCTGGGTGATCAGGTCGTGCAGTTTCAGCACCCCGCCCGCGCGGGTCTTGAAGGGCTTTCCGTCCGTGCCGTTCATGGTGCCGAAGCCGAGATGCTCCAGCGCGCCTTCGCCCGCGTATCCGGCCAGGCGGGCGGCGCGGAACACCTGCTCGAAATGCTCGGCCTGACGCTCGTCGACGACATAAAGGATCAGATCGGGGTCGATCGACTTGCGGCGGTCCAGAATGGTCGCCAGGTCGGTCGTGCCATACATGGCCGAACCTTCGGACGAGATGACCAGCAACGGCGGCGGGCTGGGCGCCTCGATCACCGAGCCGTCGGCCAGCTTCTTCTTGCGCGTCTCTCCCGGCCCGGCGACATGGACGACGCGCGCCCCGCCATCCTCGACCAGCAGGCCGGTCGCCTCCAGATGAGCGATCATCTCGGGCATCAGCGGATCAGCGTCGGATTCGCCGTTCCACAGGTCGAAGGTGACCGACAGGGCAGAAAACTCGCGCTCCAGCGCCGTGCGGCTGACGGCGACGAAATGCTTCCACAGGGCGCGATAGCCGGGCCGCCCGGCCTGCAGTTCCGCCGTCGCCTTGCGGGCGCGGTCGCGATAGTCGGCGTCTTCCTTGGCGCGGCCGGCGGCCAGAGGATACAGCCGCTCCAGATCTTCCAGCGACACCGGGCTTTCGGCCGGGAACGGTCCGTCGCCCTCGACCAGGAAGGCGTCCGCCCTCCCCTCGTCGCCCGTGGCGACGATCAGCAGCCCCATCTGGAAACCCCAGTCGCCGAAATGGGCGTCGCCCCAGACCGTGTCGCCCCGGAAGCGGAACAGCCGCTTCAGGCTCTCGCCGATGATGGACGAGCGCAGGTGGCCGACGTGCATCGGCTTGGCCACGTTTGGCCCGGCGTAGTCGATCACGACCTTGCGCGGCGCAGCGACCAGAGAGGCGCCTGCATGGTCGGCGTCGGCGGCGACATCCGCCGCGCGCTTCGCCAGGGCTGCGTCCGCCAGCTTGAAGTTGATGAAGCCCGGTCCCGCCACCTCGACAGAGGTCAGGCGCGGATCGCCGGACAGACGCTCGGCCACACGTCCCGCCAGATCGCGCGGATTGGCCTTCAGCGCCTTGGCGGCGGCCAGGGCGCCGTTGGACTGGAAGTCGGCCAGATCCGGCCGGTCCGACGTGGTCACGCGCGCGACGGCCGCGTCCACGCCTTCGGCGGCGAAGGCGGCCGCGACCGCTTCGCCCAGCTCCGTCTTGAGGTCGGTCATTGTCCGGCGGGCGCCGCGCTGCCGGCGGTGACGCGGAAACGGCTGCCGCTGCGGTTGAACTCCGCCATCTCCGGCGTCACGTCAAAGCCGATCAGCACCTCGAAATTGCCCCCGCTCACCGTGGTCGAGGCGCGAGGAATGACGACGGTGCGTTCGATCTCGGCGCTGGCGGTCTGGCCGCCTTTGAAGTCGACGGGGATGTCGAAATATTCCTTGGCCAGGACGGCGGTGTTCCGCTCGGTCACCGCCACCCAGTAACGATAGGTGCGCTGATCCCCGGTCGCCTGGGCGCCGCGCCCGAAATAGGCCAGAGCGTTGATCTCGACGGTGATCGGTTCATCGCCGCGATAGCTGCAACCGGACCGCACGCCCTGAAGCTCGCCGGTGTAGCCGATGTTGGCCAGGGCGGGCTGGTTGTTGGCGATCTCCACATAGCGGGCGGCGTCGTAGAGGATTTTGACATACGGGCACGGACCGGCGTTGGCGCGCTGGCGCAGCACGCCCAGCCGGGCGGGGCGCCGCTCCTGTTCTTCCTCCTGGGCGCCCTGTCCGCCCTGCGGACGCTGGCGCTGGCCGGTCTGGGCTTCGGCGGAGGTCAGGGCGCCGAATGACAGAGCCGAAACGGCGGTCATGAGCGCGAGGGAGGAGGCGAGGACGCGACGCATCAGGGACGGTATCCGACAGGCGAATGGAAGACGCGGCCGTGGCCCGATCCGCGAGCCCGCCACGCTGGGTGCTGATAGCGGCTAAACCGAGGCGCGGCAAACGGCGGGGCGGTCTGGCGCGCGGTTTCCATGGCGGCGACCGGCCCGAACGACTAGATTGGCGGCATGGACGCCCCTGCCTTCCTCAACCCTTCGCCGACCAAACCCCCGCTGAACGTACGCCTCGCCACGCCACGCGGCTTCTGCGCCGGGGTGGATCGCGCCATCCAGATCGTCGAGCGCGCCATCGAGCGGTTCGGCGCGCCGGTCTATGTCCGCCACGAGATCGTGCACAACAAACATGTGGTGGAACGGCTGAAGGCGCTGGGCGCCGTCTTCGTGCGTGAACTGGACGAGTGTCCGGATGATCGTCCCGTCGTGTTCTCCGCCCACGGCGTGCCCAAGGCCGTGCCTGCCGCGGCGCGCAAGCGGGAGATGCTGTTTCTCGACGCCACCTGCCCCCTGGTGTCCAAGGTCCACGTCGAGGCGGAGCGTCACCATGCGGCCGGCCGTCGCATCCTGCTGATCGGCCACGCCGGCCATCCCGAGGTCATCGGCACGATGGGCCAGTTGCCGGACGGCGCCATCACCCTGATCGAGACCGTCGAGGACGCGCTGGCCTTCGCGCCCGACGACGACCGGCCCCTGGCCTATGTCACCCAGACCACCCTGTCGCTGGACGACACGGCCGAGATCGTGCGGGTTCTGAAGCAGCGGTTCCCCGACCTGCCCGACCCGCACAAGGAAGACATCTGCTACGCCACCACCAATCGTCAGGAGGCGGTGAAGCAGTTGGCCGACGGCTCGGACCTCGTCTTGGTGGTGGGATCGCCCAACAGCTCCAACTCGGTCCGGTTGGTCGAGGTGGCGCGTCGCGCCGGCGCCACCCAGGCCAAGCTGGTCGACGACGCCTCCCAGGTCGACTGGCGGTGGTTCGACGGCGTCCGCACCGTCGGCATCACCGCCGGCGCCTCGGCGCCCGAGCCCCTGATCCAGGCCCTGATCGCCGCCATCCAGGAACGGTTCGACGTCACCCTGTCCGACGACCCCGGTCAGCGGGAAACCGTCACCTTCAAACTGCCGCGGGCGCTGACGGCTTAGCCGCCCACGAAATCCTGGGCGAACTCGGGCGCATCGCCGTCCTCGATCGGGTCTTCGTCATCGCCGCCCAGCGCCCGCGACGGATCCGGCGTCTCGAAACCGGCGGGCAGCGACAGGTCCAGCAGACCGGCCGCCTTCATCTCCGCCACCCCGGGCAGATCATCCAGCCGCGCCAGGCCGAAATGCTCGAGGAACCGGTCCGCCGTCGCATAGGTGACAGGCCGCCCCGGAGTGCGTCGACGCCCTCGCAGGCGCACGAATCCCATCTCCAGCAACAGGTCCAGGGTCCCCTTGGAGATGGAGACGCCCCGCACGCTCTCGATCTCCGCCCGGGTGACCGGCTGGTGATAGGCGATGATGGCCAGGGTCTCGAGCGCGGCCTTGGACAGACGGCGCGGCTCCTCGCGCTCCTCGGTCATCAGGAAACCCAGATCCTCGGCCGTCTGGAACCGCCACCGTTCAGCCACCTCGACCAGTTCGACACCCCGGCCGAGGTAACGGGTTCGCAGCGCAGCCAGGGCGCCGCCGACATCAGCCCCTTCGGGCAGGCGACGCGCGATTTCTGCGACCGACAGCGGACCGGCGGCGGCGAACAGCAGCGCCTCCACGCGCCGTTCGATCTCGGCCAGGTCCGGAGTGAAATCGAGGGTCATGGCGTCAGTTCCAGGGGCAGACCCTGCCCCCGACGTTTCAGCCAGACGTCCCCGAACGCCGCCTCCTGGCGCACGTCCATCGCCCCCTCCTTCACCAGTTCCAGACTGGCCGACAGGGTCGAGGCGACATAGCTGGCCTGACTGGGCCCTTCACCGCCGTCCCGTTCCGGCGCGATGGCCGACAGGGTGGTCCAGGCCTCCAGCCGGGGCATGACCTCGCGCAGCCAGTCGCGCGCCGCCTCCAGCGGAAAGGCCTCGACGCGACGACCGGGGTTGTACTGGCGCGCCTGCTCCCGGCGCCGCTGGGCCACATAGGCGGCCATCAGCTCATACAGACTGGCGTCGACACGGTCGGACGGCACGATCACCGTCGCCTGCGGGTCGCCGCGCGTGAACACGTCGCGCTTGAGTTGCGGCCGCTCCAGCAGGGCGTCCGACGCCTTGCGCATGGCCTCCAGCTTCTGAAGCCGGAAGGCCAGCTGCGCGGCCATCTGCTCGGCCGGCGGCTCATCGCCCTTGGCCTTCTCCGTGCGCGGCAGCAGCAGCCGCGACTTGAGGTAGGCCAGCCAGGACGCCATCACCAGATAGTCGGCCGCCAGAGCGAAGTTGCGCCGCCGCGCCTCGTGCACGAACGCCAGATATTGCTCGGCCAGTTTCGTGATCGACAGCTTCAGCAGATCGACCTTCTGCGTCCGCGCCAACGCCAGCAGGACGTGGAGCGGCCCCTCATACCCGTCCAGATCCACCACGAAGGCCTCGCGGTCTTCGGCCGCCTCCACGGCGGTGAAATCCAGATTGGGCTGGAAGGCCTCGGTCATGAGGGCGCCTGCGCCTCCCCGACATCGGGCCCCTTGGCGGCGTTCAGACGTCCCGCCAGCATGGCGTCGAAGCGCGCCCGCGCCTCCCGCTCGTCCAGCGGTTCGGGATCGCGAACGATCCGCGCCAGGGCCGCCTCCGCCCGCCGCGCCGCGCCGCCCTTCAGCTTGCCGACCCCTTCGGCCACCTGACGCATCTGGTCCAGATCGCCGTTCCAGTGGATCACCAGATCGCAGCCGGCCTTCAGCGACTTTTCCGCCCGCTCGGTCAGCGAGCCGCTCAGCGCGTTCATCACCAGGTCGTCAGACAGCAGCAGACCGCCGAACCCCAGCTCTTCCCGGATCAGCCGGATCGCCCGTTTCGACTGGGTGGCGGGGCGCTTCCTGTCGATGGCGGTGAACACGATGTGCGCCGTCATTCCGATCGGCATGTCCGACAGCGCCCGGAACGGGACGAAGTCCCAGGCGGACAGGTGCTCCAGGTCGGCGTGAACCGTCGGCAGTTCCTTGTGGGTGTCGGCGAAGGCGCGGCCGTGGCCGGGCATGTGCTTGATCACCGGCAGCACGCCGCCCGCCATCAACCCCTCGGCCACGGCGCGGCCGATCTGGATCACGCTCGCCGGGTCGGGGCCGTAGGCCCGGTCGCCGATGATGTCGTGGGCGCCCGCTACCGGCACGTCCAGCACGGGGGCGCAATCGATGTTGATCCCGACCGCCCGCAGGTCGTGCGCCATCAGCCGTCCGCCCAGCCGCGCCAGTTCGCGTGCCGTCAGCGGATCATTGGTCGCCTTCAGAAGGGCTTCGCCCGGCGGGTATTTCGGCCAGTGCGGCGGGCCCAGCCGCTGCACCCGACCGCCCTCCTGATCGACCAGGATCGGCGCGTCCCGGCCGACGCTGTCGCGCAGGGAGTCCGTCAGGCGACGCACCTGGTCCGGGCTTTCCACATTGCGGCGGAACAGGATGAAGCCCCACGGCTTCTGCTCGGCGAAGAACGCCCGCTCCTCGTCGCCGAGAACCGTCCCGTGACAGCCGTAGATGGCGGCCGTGGTCACCGGGTCAGCGCACCAGGCAATCGCCGCCGCCGGCCTTGATGGCGGCGCAGAAGGCCTGGGCCCGCTCGCGGCTGAGGCCGTAGAAGGTGGTGCGATAGACCGTCGATCCGTTGGCCGCCGTCACCTCCTGCACGCGCTTCTGCGCGCCGCGCGCGAACTGCGGGAAACGCCCCGCGACGGACGCATACTCGCGGTCAGCGATCGCGGTCGATGAAAACGCGCCGATCTGCACCGCCGAGGTTCCGGTCGCCGCGGCGGGCGGCGTCGGCGCGGAGGTGGTCGGCCGTTCGACGCGCGCCGGGCCGGCCGTATCCTGTTTCTCGACGGCCTTGGGCGCGGGCGGCAGCTGGGTTTCGACCGGCGGAAGGGCCTTGGGCGCCGGGCGCGGCTGGACCTCTTCGGGCGGCGGCGCGAACTGGGGCGTCTCCGTGGCCGGGTCGGCGCTGCCGCGATAGACCTGAACATCGGCGTTCGGATCGACCGGCTGAGCCTCCTCGGGGGCCTGGACCTTCAGTTCACCGACCGGGGTCCCCACGGCCGGCGGCACGTCCTGCGACGCCCGCAGCCCGGACCGATAGAACAGCACCACCGCGATGATCAGCACCAGCAGCACGGCCGCGCTGACGATCAAGGTCACCGGCGGCGCCTTGGACGGCGGCGTGCGGCGCGCGTCGAACCCGCCGCGGTTGAACGGGAGATCATCGGTCGGCGGCGTATAGGCGCCCCGATCCCGGTCGTCCTGCGGTCTGTGGTCGTCGTGGGACATGGCGGCGGCTCCGGCGGTCGTCGATCCGCGCGAATCGATGCGCGGCCTCGCAGTCTAGCGCGCACGACGACCCGGGCGAATCACAGAACGCCCGATTTCACAGGTCCAGCGCGGAATCCAGGTTGAACAGCCGGCGATGCTCCTCGATCGCGAACCGGTCGGTCATCCCGGCGATATAGTCGCAGACGGCCCGGGCGCGGCGCACCGGATCGTCCGTCATCGCTCGCGCCGACCATTCCGGCGGCAGGATCTCCGGCTCGGCCACGAACAGATCGAACATCTCCGCCAGGATGCGGCGCGCCTGGCTGCGGATGCGATTGACGCGATAGTGGCGATACATGCGCTCATACAGGAATCGACGCAGGCCGCCGAGTTCCGCCAGCATGCCGGCGGAAAAGGCCACCATCGTCCGGCGGGCGCCCCGCACATCGTCCAGGCTGGTCACGCCGTCTTCGGCCAGCCGCCGCTCCGTCTCGGCCAGAACGTCCTCGACCATGACCCCGATCATGCGCCGCACGGCCTCCAGCCGCGCCATGCGCGCATCCAGCCCCGGCCAGTCGCGCCACACGCCCGCCAGCACGGGCCCGATCAAGGGAACCGCGGCCAGTTCGTCCAGGCTCAGCAGCCCGGACTGAACCCCGTCGTCCACATCATGATTGTTGTAGGCGATGTCGTCGGCGATGGCGGCGACCTGGGCCTCCAGCGAGGCGAAGCCACCCAGATCCAGATCCAGCTCCGGCCGCCCGGAGGCATAGTCGGCGATGGCCCGCCACGCCGGTTCGTCCAGACGCTGCGACACCGGCCCGTTGTGCTTGACCACCCCCTCCAGCGTCTCCCACGTCAGATTCAGCCCGTCGAAGGCCGGATAGCGGGCCTCCAGCCGCGTGACGACGCGAAAGGTCTGGACGTTGTGGTCGAACCCGCCCCAGCCGGCCATGCGCGCCTGAAGCTCGTCCTCGCCGGCATGGCCGAACGGCGGGTGGCCCAGGTCGTGGGCCAAGGCGATGGCCTCGGCCAGATCCTGATCCAGCCCCAGGGCATGGGCCAGGGACCGGGCGATCTGGGCCACCTCCAGGCTGTGGGTCAGGCGGGTGCGGTAATGGTCGCCTTCATGGGCGACGAAGACCTGGGTCTTGCCCTTCAGGCGGCGAAAGGCGGTGCAGTGGATGATGCGGTCGCGATCGCGGGCGAAGACGCTGCGGGTGCGGCTGGCGGGTTCGGGGCTGAACCGCCCGCGCGTGGCTTCCGGCCGCGCCGCGAACGGCGCCCGTGATCCCGACGGAAACGCGATCTGATCCAAATGTCGACGTCCAAGACCCGGCGGCCTTTGCGAACCGCCCTTCCCGCCTCATATAGGCAGGCGTGAGCACCGTCCAATCGCCCCCCCTGTTCGAACTGTCCCTCGGCCGCGCCGCGCCCGAAGGCATCGTGCTGGCCGCCAGCGCGGCGAAGCGGCTGGCGCACCTGTCGGCGGCCGAGGGCAAGGCCCTGATGCTGCGCGTCGCTGTCGAGGGCGGCGGCTGCTCCGGCTTCCAGTATCAGCTCGACCTGGTCGAAGCCGCCGAGGACGACGACCTGCGTATCCGGGCCGATGGTCAGACCGCCCTGATCGACCCGGTGTCCGTCCCTTTCCTCAAGGGATCCGAGATCGCCTTCGTCGACGAACTGGCCGGCGCCCAGTTCGTGATCCGCAACCCCAACGCCGCCACCAGCTGCGGCTGCGGGGTCAGCTTCTCGATCTGACGGGCTATCTCCGAGGCGGGCGTCCCAAGAGAAAAACTGCAATCGCCCGCAGATATAATCCGGCTGGGTTTGCGGGATATCACCCTAGGTTCTCGCGCAGTTCGCCACAGCAACCGCGAGACACTCGATGTCCAGTCAGCCTACCCTTTCGGCCTCCGCTCTCCCGACCCCGCCCGCTCATCGAAAGGTGGTGACCGAGGTCACGGGCGTCTTCTCCCTGCCCTGGCAGATCGCCCGTGACGAAGGCCTGTTCGCGGCCGAAGGCGTCGAGGTCGAATTCCGCCAGGCGCCTTCGTCGATCGAGACGCGCTTTCCGGCTACGGATCTCGACTACATCGAGGACCATCGTCTGGTTCCCGCCCTCGCCGGCCATACGGAACTCGAAGCCAAGAAGGTCGATGTCTATCGCGCCTGCGAGTGGGGCCAGGTGCGGCGGTCGCAGGACAGCGGCCACGGGCGGATCATCTCGAAACGCTCGGCCGTCGTCTCCCAGGCCATCTTCTCGGCGCCGGGCTCGCGCTTCACCCACCCCCAGACCCTGGCCAATGAACGGGTGGCGGTGCGTTTCCATCACGGTTCCCACTACGCCGCGCTGCAGTCCCTCGAAGGCTTCCTGAAACCCGAAGAGATCCGCCTGGTCCACCTCAGCCATGTGGACGGCTACGAGGCCGTCCGACGGGGCGACATCGCCGCCGTGACCCTGATGGAGCCCTGGATCACCCTGGCCGAGAAGGAGGGCTTCCAGCGCATCATCGAGACCCACTATCAAGGCTCCGAGATCGCTTCTCCGGACGTCGATCCCGAAACCTGGGCGGCGGTTCATCGGGCGGTGAAAGTCGCCACCGATCGCCTGAAGGCCGACAAGAAGAAATATCTTCACTACCTCATCGCGGCCCTGCCCGAGCAATATCGCGACCTCATCAGCGAAGACGATTTCCACCTGCCGCGTCTGCTCTTCGTCGACCCCGCGCCGTATGACGAGAAAGAGTTCCAGCAGACCTACGACTGGCTTGTCGGCTGGGGTCTGATCGCGCCGGATTCCGACTTCACCGATCTGGTGGACAACCGCGTCCGCGCCGCCGCCTGAGCCGACCGGGCCGGCCGCCTGCTCCGCATAGCGAGGCGGCCGGGACCCGGTTCGTCGGAAAGACCATCATGAAAAGCGTGCTGCGGATCATCCGCCTGCTGCCCGGATACCGCCTTCGCCTGATCTCGGTCCTTTCGGTCAGCGCCGGCGTCGCCGCCATTGGCGCGGCGACGCCGTTCCTGTTCCGGCACGTGGTCGAAGTGCTCGCGGCTCGCCCGGACCCGAAGCCGCTGGCCACAAGCCTGATCGCGACTTTTGCCGTTTTCGTCGTGTTTCGGCTGTCGCTGATCGGGCTCGGCTTCCTGCAGCACCGACAATCCGCCGCCCTCTGGCTGGACAACGTGGGAAGCCTGAGGAAGCGGATCTTCGACGACCTGTCCGCCCTGTCGATGGGCTACTATGAGACATCGCGCACCGGTGACGTGATGGATCGCTTCGCCGCCATCGTGCCGGTCACCCACTGGTTGCGCGAACTTGTGGAGGGCGCCCTGGCGACGGCGCTTCTGCTGGTGTTCTCGGTCGCCGCCCTGCTAATGATCTCGCCCTGGGCCGGCCTGGTGATGGCTGCGGCCGCGCCGCTGAATCTCTATGGCGCCTGGCGCGGTCTGACCGCGACGCGGTCCCACCGCCGGACCTGGCAGAAGCTCGGCGGGCGAATGAGCGCCATCCTTAACGAGACGCTCAGCCAGATCGCCACCATTCGCGCCTTCGGCGGCGAGGCACGGCAGGCCCGACTTTTCGGACAGGCCCACGGCGACTGGGGTCGAACCCGGATCGAGGAATGGCGTATCGACCGCCGCTGGCATACGGCGCTTTTGACCTTGAACGGTCTCGCGCTGACCCTGGTCACGGGCCTGATCCTGACGGACGCCTGGCGCGGACGGGCCAGCGGGGGCGACGTCCTTCTGGTCTTGACCCTGGCCCTGGGCGCCGTGGCGGCGTTGCAGCCGATCAGCCGAATGATCAACGCCGCAGGCGACGTCGAAGGCTCGGCCGAACGGCTTGTCGAACTGCTCGACGCCGGTCGCGCCGCGCCGGAACGACCGGATGCAGCGAACATCATCGGCATCGGCGAAATCCGCTTCGACCGCGTCAGCTTCACCTACCCCGGCCAGGACCGGCCGGCGCTGGACGCCGTCAGCTTCACCCTGACGACCGGCCGGACGACGGCGCTCGTCGGCCCCAGTGGCTCGGGAAAGACCACTCTGGTGAAGCTCCTTTTGCGTCTTTACGAACCCGACACCGGGCGCATCCTCGTCGATGGCGTGGACGTCCGGGACATCAGCCGCGCATCCCTGCGTGCGCGCATGGGGATGGTGTTGCAGGACGTGGCCCTGTTCGACGACACCATCGCCGGCAACATCGCCTTCAGCCAGGCCGACGCCACGCGCGAACAAGTCGAACAAGCCGCTCGCCTTGCCCAGGCCGACGGTTTCATTCGCCGCCTGCCCGACGGCTATGACACGCCAGTGGGCGAACGCGGCGTGCGGCTGTCGGGCGGCGAACGCCAGAGGCTGGCGGTCGCTCGCGCCCTGTTGCGGGATCCCGATATCGTCATCCTCGACGAAGCGACCAGCGCCCTCGACGCTGAATCCGAACGCCTGGTCCAGGCCGGACTGGACCGCCTCAGGAGAAACCGCACGGCCCTGGTAGTGGCGCATCGGCTGTCCACCATCGCCGCCGCCGACCTGATCCTGGTCATGCAGGATGGGCGGATCGTCGAGTACGGCCCGCACGCAGCGCTTCTCGGGCAGGGTGGCCTCTACACGCGCCTGCACAGCATCCAGTTTGATCGCTCAAAGGCGGCGAGCTGAGCTCGACGGAGCCGTCGCCTCCGAAGAAACCCTGCGTTAGCCGGCCTGTCTCCGCTCGCCTCCCGCGCGCCATGGCAACACCAGACGCTCGACCCACAGAAACAGGAAGTTCAGCGCATATCCCAGCAGCGCCAGGGTGAAAACGCCGATGAACAGCTGCACCACGCTGAGGTTCTGCTGGGCGCGGATGACGAAATATCCCATGCCGTCGCTGCCCGCGATCATCTCCGCGACGAGGGCGATGACCAGGCTGACCGACAGGGCGTAGCGCAGGCCCACGAAAATGATAGGAGCGGCGGCCGGAAGGATGATCCGCAGCGTCGCCTCTGCTTCTCCGACGCCGAAGGTTCGCCCGGTGTCCCGAAGAGTGCGCGACACCGACGTCACCCCGGCGAAGGTGTTGATGAATACCGGAAAGAAGGCGCCCAGGGCGACGACCGTGATCTTGAGCGGATCGTCGATGCCGAGGAACAGGATCATCAGCGGAACAAGCGCCGATGTCGGCACAGGCCGCGCCATCTCGATCAGGGGCTCCAGCAGTCGCCACAGCAGGCGCGACCGCCCCATGGCCACGCCGACGATCACGCCCAGCGTCGCGCCGATTACATAGCCGCCGGCCATATGCTTCAGCGTCACCAGCAGGCTGACGCCCAATGCGCCGTTGAGGAGTTCATCGCTCCACCCTTCCAGGATGTCGGAAACGGCAGGCACGATGCTGGACCGGATCCAGCCCAGTTGGGAGGCGACCTCCCACAGGAGAAAGGCGGCCAGAACCAGCAGCCAGCCCAGCAGACGGGTCTCCCGAACGGCGCGGTCGATCCTGCGCGGCAAGATCGTGAGGCTTCGGATCCATCCGGGACGAGCGCTGTCCCGGGCATTGGCGATATCGGTCATTCCAGCACCAGTCTGTGGAGTTCGCGTCGCAGGGCGGAGAAGCGGGGCGCTTCGCGAGTGGCCAGTTGAGCGCGCGGTCGGGCCAGATCGATGGGAACCTCGGCCCGCACCCCCTGCCCGGCCGGATCGAGCACCACAACCCGGTCGGCGAGATAGGCGGCCTCGTCGATGTCGTGCGTCACCAGAACGACCGTCAGACCCAACGCCTCCCAGATTTCGAGCAGCATATCCTGAAGCCGGCCCCGGCTCAGCGCATCGACGGCGCCGAAGGGCTCGTCCATCAACAGGATGTCAGGTCTGGAGGCCAGGGCGCGGGCGATGGCCAACCGCTGCTGCATCCCGCCCGACATTTCCCACGGATATCGCGCCGCCGCGTCCGACAGACCCACCAGTTCCAGATAGCGGGCGGCGACCTCCCGGGTCGGCCCTTCCGGCGCCGCAGCGGCGCGCACGCCGAACGCGACATTGTCCAGGGCGTTGGCCCAGGGAAACAGCGACTCGCCGAAATCCTGAAACACATAGCGCGCCGCCGGCGGCGGACCGACAACCGCGGCTGCCTCAACCAGAACCCGGCCGTTGGTAGGCTTCACAAGACCGGCGATCAGCCGCAGCAGGGTCGACTTGCCCGATCCGGACCGCCCGATCAGGACCACGAACTCGCCCCGAGCAACGGATAGGGAGACGTTGGCCAGGGCCGCATTGGCGCGCCCGCCGCCTTCGTAAATCTTGCCGAGGCCATCGACCTTCACAGCCGTCGGTCGGGACCTGGCGGCGGGCGCCTCCGTCGCATCGCGCCGGAAGGCGACGACCCTCTTCTGATCCAGCGCCAGCGTCATGTCGCCGCCAGGGCCCGGGCGTCGACGAATTCCGCAATCCGCTGCGGTCGCGGCAGGGCGCGTTCGCGAACGGCTATGTCGACCCAGGACTGGTTGGCCGCGACATCGAAGCCGCCCAGTTGCACCGGGGGATAGCGAAAGCTCTCGATGAGACCCGGCATCTGTGCCTGCATCTTCGCCACCCCAAGACCGACATAGGGCTCCATCAGCCGCGCCCGATCGACCGGAGCGGCTTGAAGGAACAATTGACCGCCCTCGCGGAGCGCCTGCACAACGCGGGTCACGGTCTCCGGCCGCGCCTTCAGGAAATCGGCATTGACATAGTAGCAGGCCCGACCGGCGCCGGCGGGCATGACCTCAGCCGACGGATCGCCGGCGAGGATCGTCGCGCCGTACTGCGCGATGGCCTGATAGGCGTTGGGATCGGCCACCAGGATGGCGTCAACGTCGCCTCGGCCCAGCACATGTTCCGGCCCCTGCTCGATCACCACCAGTTGCACTTGCGCGGGATCGACGCCGTTCCTGCGCAGCCAGAGCCGCACCGAAAGACTGAACACCGGCGCCGCCGCCACGCCCACCTTTCGGCCGACCAGATCTGCGGGAGTGACGACGCCCGAGCCTTTCCGCGCGAGGATCACCTGATTGCCGGTCGCGTTGGCCGGCGCGATCAGCCGCGAGTTGACGAATCCGTTCGACAGGGCGGCGACCCATCCCAGAAAGTCGCCGAACGTGAAATCCAGCGCGCCGGCCACCGTTGCGGCGACCGCCGACGGACCGTTCTTCAACGGCAGGACGTCGACCTGAAGACCCAGCCGCTCAAACACGCCGGCTTCTCGCGCCGCCACCGCCGCCACGGCCGAAGCTCCGCCGCCGAACCGGATGGGAGTCGCGGCCGAACGTCCTCCGGCGCGGGGCCCGCAGCCGACAGCCGCCACGGCCAGACTTGCGCTGGCCGCCTGCAACAGACGCCGCCGAGGCAATTCGTGCGATACGGGGGGGATCATCTCGATGACGCGCTCCAGGCGTTTCAGGTTCTATCAGCCGACCAAATCGCCGACGCCGCCCGGTCACGACCCTAGTCGCCCCGACGCGAAGGCGAGACGCAGGATTCCTCTCCGGCCTCGCAGATTTTCTCCTTGCCCACGACCGCCGTGATCGCGCCATCCGGACGACGATCCATCAACGCCGACGGCTCGACCGGCCCTGCCTCAGAAAGTCCGACGGACACTGAAGGTGACCAGTCGGGGCGCTATGTATTTGGCGGATTCCACGCCCAGGCTGGCGGTCAGGGTGCGATAGCCGAAGATGGTCGTCTCATCGAAAAGGTTCTTGGCCAGGGCCTGGAAGGTCCAGGCGTGATCGGCCGACCGATATGTCAGGCCCAGGTTGACGTAGAACTGGTCCGGGTTCTTCACGGCCTCGCGGTTGGCGTTGTCCGAATAGAAGGCGCTTCGGAAATCGCCGCTGAGCCGGGCGCTGAGTTCTCCCGGCAGACCGACCGGGAAGACATAATCCAGCGAACTGGCCACGATCCATTCGGAAGCGAAAGGCAGGACCTTTCCGGCATAGTTCGACGCCGCGTTGCCAGTAGGGTTGGCGAAGGAGTCGAAGGTCGCATCCAGCCAGGACGCCGCGAAGCGCCACTCAAGGCCTTGCAGCGGCCGCACAGTGGTTTCCAGCTCGACGCCATAGGTCGTGGCCTGGGCCGCGTTGGCCACGACGTTCCCGACAATCAACTGCCCATCGATGACCGGATTGGTGATTGTCGCCTGGAAATCCTGAAAGTCGTTGTAAAACAGCGCCAAAGATCCCTGCACGCGATTGTCGAGCGCCCTTCCCTTCACCCCGACTTCGTAGGCCGTCACCGTCTCGGGTCTGACCGGGATCTCGGCGATCTGGGCGTTCGACGCCGACCGGTTGAAGCCTCCTGCCTTCGAGCCACGGCTCCAGCTGGCGTAACTCAGCCAGTCGTCGTTGATCTGGAAATCTGCGCCCAGTCGGGACGAGATGTCATCGTCGTCATAGGTCAGCCCCTCTACACTGTAGACCAGGGCCGTCTGGTTGAACGCCGCGTCCGTCCGATAGAAGGCGTTGTCGAACTCGTTCGTCTGGCTGCCGAACCTCAGGCCTGCGGTCAGGCGCAACCGGGCGGTCAGGTTGTAGTTCGCCTGACCGAACACCGCCGTGTCCACCACGGTCTGGTCGCTGATGATTTGGGAGTACGAACGGTTCTGCCAGGCGTTGCGGTCCATGGCGAACGTCTCGCGACGCCAGACGGCGCCGGCGACAAAATTCAGCCGCCCATAGTCGCCCAGAAGCTGAAGCTCCTGCGACCATTGTCGATTTTCCAGGAACTGGATGAAGCCGCTTCGATCATCCGGCAGACCCGAAGCATCATTGGGGTTGAGATTATCGAGGGCGCGCCAGGCGCTGATTGATTTCACCGTCAGATGGGGCGTGAGCTCGCCCGTCACCCGCAGAGACCAGGACTCGACGTCCCGCGACGGATTGAACCGGCGTGGCGAATAGGTGACGCGGGGACCGGCCGCGCCATAGTTCAGCGGGACCACCGCCTGGGTGTCGGACGCGTCCGTCAGGGTGCTGTAGGCCAACACCGCCTCGATGCGGTCGTTCGGGGTGTACCGCAGCTTCAGCCGCGCCTGCTGCGTGTCGACGTCGTCAGCCCAGTAGTCGAGCGTCTGGTTGTAGGTGTAGCCGTCCCGCTTTCGCCCGGTGTAGGCGACGCTGGCGCTGAGCACGCCCGGCCGGATCGGCCCCGCCAGATACACCTGGGTCCGAAAGGCGGAGTAGTTTCCGGTCTCGAGCAGGATGCTGCCTTCATAGGCGTCACCCGGATCACGTGAGGTGATCTTGATCGCCCCGCCCGTGGTGTTCTGGCCATACAGGGTGCCTTGCGGCCCTCGCAGCACCTCCACCCCCTGGACGTCCGGCAGGTCGAACAGATTGTTGCCGAAGGCGCGTGGATTGTAGACGTCGTCGATGTAGACGCCGACCGAGGGCGGCGACCCCGGATCAGACGTGCCGATGCCGCGGATGTAGAGCGATGTCTGCGGCGCGCCGCCGGTGGAGCTAAGACCGGGCACGCTGACGGACAGATCGTTCAACCCCTCGATCTTTCGAGTCCGCAGGTCTTCGCCGCTCACCGGCGTGATCGACCCGGGGGTGCGCAGCAGAGAGGTCGCGCGCCGCTCGGCCGTCACCACCACGTCGGCGATGGACTGCGCCTGATCGCCGCCGTCGTCAGGGGCGGGTTCATCGCCGGCGAGGCTCACACCCGGAGACAACAGAAAAACTGATCCGGTGACGACGATCGACAGGGCGAGACGGCTCGCTCCGTCGCGATGACGGGTGAAGAGTTTCATGGAAAGATCGCTGAAGACTTTCGGGGAGATCAGCGCGTGCGCCGACGCCCTCCGCTACTTCATTCCGACGAAGGCCGCAGACCCGAAATTCTGCCGGAAACAATAGCTCAGCTATCAGCCGCTACGAGCCGATCGCCGCCGTCGCGCCCGAATGGACGCGCCTAGGTCCTCGCATCACCCGGTTCGCCGAGATCGGCCGGGCTGCTTGATGGGCGACCCGATATCCAGGTCGAGGCCACGACCAGATCGTCGTTCAGAAGCGCCAGGTCGGCGATCTGGCCGGGGGCGATCCGGCCTCTCTCACCCGCCAGTCCCAGGAAGGCCGCCGGCGCCGCGCTGGCCATGGTCGATGCGGCCGCCAGATCGACGTCCAGCAGGGCTATCGTATTGCGGAAGGCCGTCGCCATATCGAGGTCGGACCCGGCCAGAACCCCCTGATCGTCGGTGCAGACGCCGTCTCTCACATTGATGCGGCGGCCCTGCAGGTGGAAGTGGTCGGTCTTCAGGCCCACGCTGGGCATGGCGTCGGTCACGAGCATGAAGCGATCCAGCGGCCGACACCGAAGGCCCAGCTTCAGCACGACCGGATCGACGTGATGGCCGTCAACGATCAGGCCACACCAGGCCTGTTGATCCTCAAGCGCCGCTCCGACCACGCCGGGCGCCCGGTTCTGCAGGGCCGGCATGGCGTTGAACAGATGAGTGACGCCGGTCACGCCGGCCGCGAAGGCCGACCGCATGGTCGAATGGTCGGCGTCCGTATGACCGGCGGAGACCCGCGCGCCCGCCGTGACGAGGCGCCGGATCAGATCCGGGGACGTCATCTCCGGCGCCAGGGTGATCAGGGTTCGGCCCTTCCGTAATCGCGTCAACCTCTCGATCATATCCTGTTCCAGCACGCGGAACTTCGATGCGTCGTGAATGCCCTTGCGGCGGAGGTTCAGGAACGGCCCCTCGATGTGGATGCCTAGAACGCCCGGCACGCCCTGGTGAATTGCCGCCTCCACAGCCTCGATCCCGCGGTCGACGACCTCGAGATCGTCGCTCAGCAGGGTCGGCAAAAAGCCGGTCGTGCCGAACCTGCGATGCGTCTCGCCGATCGTGGCGATGGTTTCGACGCTGGGATCGGCGTTGAACAGCGCGCCCCCGCCGCCGTTCACCTGGGTGTCGATGAAGCCCGGGACCAGCAGGCCTCCGTCCAGGTCGCAGGTCTCGGCGTCCAGGGACGGATCGGAGGGGCCCACCGATAGGATGCGGTCGCCGTCGATAATCACCACGATGTCGTCACGCAATCCATCCGGCGTCAGGATGCGGCCGTTGATCAACTGGGTTCGCATCAGACCGTCTCGGTCACCTTGTTGAGGTAGCGTGGGCGATCAGGATCCTGTCCGCGCGCCACAGACAGCCGCGCGGCCAGCCCATAGAAACTCTGGATCAGCAGAATCGGCTCCAGCACCGGATGGGCGGCGATCGACGGCAGAGAGACGACGTCCGGGTTGTCGCTCCGCCCGGACAGAAAGACCGGCGCGCCGCGCGCGGCGAACTCATCGGCCAGAACCTCGGCTTCGTGTCTGGTGGCGTCGGCCTGGGACAGGATGACGACCGGAAATCCGGCCTCCACGAGCGCCATCGGACCATGGCGCACTTCGGCCGCGCTGAAGGCCTCGGCTTGCAGGCCGCAGGTCTCCTTCAGCTTCAACGCGGCTTCCCGCGCGATCCCGAAGCCCGGCCCCCGGCCGACGATGTACAGCCCCTTTGCGGACGTCAGCACCGGCAGGGCGGCGGACCAGTCCTGTCGCCAGGCGGCCGCCAACTGGTGGGGCAGCGCGGCGAGGGCCGCGCGCAGGTCGTCGTCCTCGCTCCATTCGGCGACCAGCTGCGCCACGGCGGTCAGACTGGCGATGAAGGACTTGGTGGCGGCGACCGACAACTCGGGGCCGGCGCGCAGGGGGATCGTCAGGTCAGCCGCGGCCGCAAGAGGTGAGTCGTCCGCATTGACCATCGCGATCACGAAGGCGCCGCCCTCCCGCGCCGCCGACGCGGCGGCGATCAGGTCGGGGCTCCGGCCTGATTGCGAGATGGCCAGACACACCCCCCCCGGCACGCGAGGCGCGCCCCCATAGACCGACCGAACGGCCAGCGACGCCGGGCTGGTCACCACGCCCGTCGAGGTCTCGATCAGATAGCGGGCGAACACCCCCGCATTGTCCGAACTGCCGCGCCCGCAAATCAGGGCCACGGACGGCGGTCGCTGACGCAGGCGCTCTGCGGCGCCGGCGATGATCGCCGCATTGTCCCGCAACTGCGCCGCCACAACGGCCGGGGCCTCGGCGGCCTCGGCGAACATCCGGGTCTCGCGAAACTTGGAAAGAGCGTCCTCACGCATCAGGCCGGACCGTCGTTCAACTCGGCCACGAAGTCATAGGCGTCACCGCGATAGTAGGAGGCGGTGACTTCCACCGCCTGGCCGTTGTGAAACGCGCGCCGCTCGATCAGCAGACCCGCCGCGCCGGGCGCCGTGCCCAGGAGCTCGGCCTGTTCGCCGGTGAACAGGACCGCGCGGAGCCGCTGCAGGGCCCGGTTCGGTCGATGACCGTTCTGATCCAGCGCCTTGTAGAGAGACGCCTCGACCGCCTCGAGGCCGGGCAGGCAGGCGGCGGGCACCGTCGAATACTCCAGGGCCATCGGCAGACCGTCGGCGTAGCGTATCCGGTTGAAGCGATAGACCGCCGTCCCCGGGCTAAGACCCAGGGTCAGGGCCTCCTCCGGCGTGACCGCCCCCTCGCTGCGGTTCAGCCATGAACTGGACGCCTTGCGTCCGCGCGCGGCCATGTCTTCAGAGAAGGAGGTGAGCTTCGAGAAGCTTTTCTCGACCCGCGCGGCCACGAAGGTTCCGGCCCCCTGACGACGCGTCAGAAGCCCCTCGGCCACCAGTCCGTCGAACGCCTTGCGGATGGTGATGCGCGACACCGCGAGGTCCTGCGCCAGATCACGCTCAGGCGGGAGAGCCTCGTCCGGCTTCAGCGCCTGCCGGTCGATGGCCTCGCGCACCGCGTGCTGCAGCTGCTGGTACAGCGGCGCCGGACGCTGGGCGTCCAACGGCCCGATCGCTTCGACGAACGACATAGGCTTCCCCCTTTCGAACTCACACTGCCCACCGACAGGCCGCCTCATCAACGACCAATGTTGATACCATTAGAGAGCCAATTAAAGAAAGGCTAGGCCCAATTTACTTTTTGGTCTTGCATATCGCTACAGTTTGATGAAACCCTCAGGTCAATCGCTCTGCTGGTGAGAACTCGTCAGGGCGGCACAGAATAGATTGGTATTCAATTGGACTTTAACGTCTGCGGGGGCAGACGCCATGAGGGGACAGATCACCATGTATCTTCGCCACGCCCTGCTGGCCGGAACCGTCAGCGCCCTGGCTCTGGCCGCCGGATCGGCCGCCGCCCAGAACACGGATGACCCTGTCGCCACCGTTGACGACGTCGTCGTCACCGGCATCCGCGCCTCCCTGCAACAGTCGCTGCAGACCAAGCGCAACGCCAACGCCATCATCGACGTCATCACCGCCGAAGACGTCGGCAAGTTCCCGAGCTCGAACGTCGCCGAGGCGATGGTCACCATTCCCGGCGTGTCCATCGACCGCGCCTTTGGCCAGGGCGAGAAGGTCTCGATCCTGGGCACTGACCCGGCGCTCAACCGCACGCTGCTCAACGGCCAGACCGTCGCCTCGGCCGACTGGTTCATCACGGATCAGCCCGGACGGACCTTCAACTACTCGCTGCTGGCGCCTCAACTCGTCGGCAAGATCGAAGTCTTCAAGTCGCCCGAAGCCCATATCGACGAAGGCTCGATCGGCGGCACGGTCATCATCAGCACGCGCAAGCCGCTGGACATCGACGGCCTGACGGTCTCCGGCCAGGTCAGCTATCTGTACAATGACCGCATCGAGAGCGGCGACCCCCAGGCCTCGATCCTGTTCGGCTGGAAGAACCCGTCAGAGACCTTCGGCCTCATCTTCGCGGCCCAGACCTCGACCGAGAACATCCGCCGCGACGGCATCGAATCCTACGGCACCGTGACGGGCCGCGACTACGCCTACGGCCAGGGCGGAGGCGGCTCCATCTACAACACCCCGATCGACTGGTCTCTGCCGGCCGGTCCGGACGGCAACTGGCAGACCTTCCCCGGAACCTGCGCCGGCGCCTGCGAAACCACCCTGCTGGCCAATCTGAACGCCGTCGGCCCGAACTCGATCAGCGCCCACTATTTCGAACAGGAACGTCAGCGCGACACCCTGTCACTCGCGCTGCAGTATCGGCCGAACGACAAGCTGAACCTCGAATTCAACGCCCTGCATGTCGAAGCCGGCTACGACAACATCAGCCACTCGATGTTCGCCTTCAACGGCAACGCCTATAACGCCCTCGGCCGTATGACCGACCTGACGGTGGATGGCGGCGTCATCACCAAGGCCACCTTCCGGAACGCCCTGTCGGTCTACGACCTGATCAACCGCCAGGCGACGGTCGAAACCGAATCCTACGACCTGAAGGGACGCTGGGACGAGGACACCTGGTTCGCCTCCGCCCATATCGGAACGACCAAGGCCACCGGCGGCACCGGTCGCCAGGTGTTCGGCGAATTCCTGAACTGGGCCGACTACAGCTACGACATCAGCGGCACGCCCAAGCTGACCTATGCGGGCGCCAGCCCCTTCACCAACCCGGACGGCTTCCAGATCGACGGCGGCTACGCCAGCCCCTGGCACACGGATGCGCCGAACGCGACCAACTGGGCGGCCGGATGGGGCGGCAACATCGTCACCAAGCCGACCTGGGATGAAGAGACCTACGCCCAGGTCGATTTCGGCCTGCGTCTGAACGGTCCGGTTCACACCCTGCGCTTCGGGGCCAAACGCCGCGAGCACGAGACGGGGCAGTCGATGAGCGGCGTGGCTTTGGCCGCGATCCAGGGCTACGGCAACGCCAAGGCGTCGCAGTTCGACCCCCGCGACCTGCCGGGCAACTATCTTCAGGGCTTCGGCGACGTCGGTGCCATGTCCAAGCGGTTCACTATCGATGGCTGGGCCCTGGCCGACTACATCCTGAGCGGCGACTGGCTGGCGCCGTGGCAAACCATGCCTGTGCCCGGCACCTTCAACGACGCCTCCTTTGTTTCGAACACCTGGAACGTCACCGAGGATATCAACGCCGCCTACGTCCAGGCCGATTTCGACTGGAACGGCTTCCGCGGAAACCTGGGCGTCCGTTACGTCCAGACCGAGTCCGACAGCCAGGGCTGGCAATGCACCACCGGCACGGTCTGCGCCGCCAACGCGTACGATCTGGTCAGCGTGCGCAAGTCCTACGACGACGTCCTGCCCAATCTGAACATCGCCTATGACTTCTCGAACGACCTGGTGCTGCGCTTCTCGGCGGCCAAGGTCATCTCCCGCCCCAACTACGGCGACATGTCCAACTATCTGTGGCTGGGACCGCAGACCCTGACCGGCGGCGGCGGCAACCCCGACGTCGATCCCTACCGTTCGACCAACCTCGACGCTTCGGCGGAGTGGTACTTCACGCCCAACAGCATCCTGGCCGGCACGGTCTTCTACAAGGATGTCGGCAACTACATCCTGACCACCACGGGCGTCGAAACCCACTTCAACCAGAGCACCCAGACGGACACGCCCTTCGTGATCTCGCGCCCGAACAACGCCGGCGCCGCCAAGATCCAGGGCTTCACCGTCAACTACCAGCAGGACCTCGGCTACGGGTTCGGCCTGCTGGCGAACTACACCTATTCGGACGCCCAGGCCGACAGCGGCGATCCGATGCCCTGGACGTCCGAGCACCAGTATAGCGTCAGCCCCTTCTTCGAGAGCGGACGCTGGAGCGCGCGCGCCACCTACTCCTGGCGGTCGAAGTATTACACCCAGGTCGACCGCGGGAACTATCTGGTGACCGACGACTACCAGTCGCTCGACGCCAGCGCGGGGGTCCAGATCACGGATCAGGTCAGCGTCAAGCTGGACGGCATGAACCTGCTGGACTCCGAATATTACACCTATGCCCAGGTCGAGGGCGTGGCCAATACCGAGAAACTGGTGCGCGGCCTCTATCGCACCGGCCGCCGCGTGATGCTGACCGCCAGCGTGGCGTTCTGAAATGGCGGGCGGGGCCGGATCGCGGCCCCGCCCTTGCCGGATCGTCGAACGCGGACGCAAGCTGGCGTCATGACCCGTCCGACCCCGGCGCAACCTGTGTCCCTTCCTGAGGCCGAACTCGCGTGGGGCTGGTCCCCACGCGCCCTTTTTCATTGCTTTCGAGGCCGCCCGTGATCCGTATCGCCCCGACCTCTCTCAAGACCCGCCTTCTCGGTGTCATGGCCGCCCTGGCCGCCTCCATGTGCGCGCCCGCCGCGACGGGCGCCGGGCACCCGGGTCCCGGCGTCATCCCCCAACCCCTGAGCGTCGTCCACGGCGAGGCGATCTTCCGCATCAGCTCGGCGACGCCGGTCCTGACGCCTCCCGGCGACGCCGAGGCCGCCCAGGCGGCCGCACGCTTCATCGAGCTTGCGAAGTCGACCTGGGGCCTGACCCTGACCGCGACGGAAGGCGCGCCGCGTTCCGGCGCCGTCGTCTTGCGTCGCGGGTCGGGCCATCCGACCGACGGCTACGCACTGGACGTCACCGCCGACGGCGCGACCATCACGGCCGGCGACTTCGGCGGGCTGCTCTACGGCGGCGTCACCCTGTGGCAGTTGGGAACGCCTCAGACCGGAGCGACGTCGATCGCCGTCGGCGCCGTGCAAATCCAGGACGCGCCGCGTTTCGGCTGGCGCGGCCTGATGCTCGATTCGGCCCGTCACTATCAGTCGCCGGAGTTCATCAAGCGCTTCATCGACTGGATGGCGGCGCACAAGCTGAACGTCTTCCACTGGCACCTGACCGATGACCAGGCCTGGCGGCTGGAGATCAAGGCCTTTCCGCGCCTGACCGAAGTCGGGGCCTGGCGGGTTCCGGCCGGCGCGGCGCCCCGGGCCGACATCGACCCCGCGACCGGCCGGCCGAGGCTCTACGGCGGCTTCTATACCCAGGACACGGTGCGCGAGATCGTCGCCTACGCCCAGGCGCGCAACATCGTCATCGTCCCTGAAATCGACGCGCCAGGCCACGCCAGCGCAGCGGTCGCCGCCTATCCGGAGCTCGGCGTCACCGATGCGCCGGATTCCGCCGTTCCCGCCGTCCCTTCGGACTGGGGCATCTATCCGACCCTGTTCAACACCGAAGACGCCACCCTCGCCTTCTTCGGGGCGGTGTTCGACGAGGTCATGGACCTGTTCCCGAGCCTCTACATCCACGTCGGCGGCGACGAGGCGGTCAAGGACCAGTGGAAGGCTTCGCCCAGCACCCAGGCGCGCATGGCCGCCCTCGGCCTGCATGACGAGGAGGAACTGCAAAGCTGGTTCATCAAGCAGCTGGAGGCCCGCCTGAACGCGCGCGGCCGCCGTCTGATCGGCTGGGACGAAATCCTCGAGGGCGGTCTGGCGCCCAACGCCACGGTCATGTCCTGGCGCGGCGTGGACGGCGCCATCGAGGCGGCGCGGCTCGGCCATGATGCGGTGATGACGCCGGGGCCGACGCTCTACTTCGACTATCGCCAGAGCCCCGACGACGGCGCCCCGGGCCGCAGCACCGCCGTCTCCCTGCGCGACATCTATGAGTTCGATCCGACCCCCGACGCCATGACGCCGGATCAGGCCAAACGCGTCCTCGGCGTTCAGGCCAACATCTTCACCGAACACATGCGCGATGAAGGCCGTGTCGAATACATGGCCTTCCCCAGGACATCCGCCCTGGCCGAGATCGCCTGGACGGCCCACGATCGGCTCGACTGGACCAGCTTCCGCGCGCGGCTGGAGCCTCAGTTGGACCGCTATCGCGCCCTGGGCATTCGCTACGCCGAAAGCGGCCTGCGCGAACCGGTGACCACGCCGCCGCCGGACGGCGAGCGTCGCTACAGCCGCCAGCTGACCATGTGCACCGAAGGTCTCGGTCTGTCCCTGATCGATGACGCGCCGCTGATGGGTGAACGCGTCGCCTTCATGATGGACGTCATGAACCCCTGCTGGCTCTACAAGGACGCCGACCTCAGCCGGGGCGTGCGTTTCGAGGCGGCGGTGGGTCAGGTTCCGTGGAACTTCCAGATCGGCGCCGCGCGCGACAATATCCGCCTGGCTGCGCCGCGCACGCCTGAAGGCGAGCTCGAGATCCGGGCCGGCGGTTGCGACGGCGCGGTCGTCCTCGTCCTCCCGCTGACGACGGCGGCCGCTGATCCGGGCGTCACCGTCCTGAACGGAGACCTGCCGGCGCTGGAGGGCCGCCAGGATCTGTGCCTGCGCTTCACTCAGCATCAACTGGATCCGATGTGGGGTCTGGACTGGGTCCGACTGAGCCCTGCGTCATGAGCGATCTGATCGTCCATGCGCCGTTCAGCGGCTGGCTCTGTGGGTTGGCGGAGGTTCCGGACGGAGCCTTCGCCGGCGGCATGGTCGGAGAGGGCGTCGCCATCGACCCCGCCGACACGGTGGTCTGCGCGCCCTTCGACGGCGTCGTCGTCGGATTGGCGCGTTCCGGCCATGCCGTGACCTTGCGCTCAGCGGAAGGCGTTGAGGTGCTGATCCACATCGGGCTCGAAACCGTGGCCCTGCAGGGTCAGGGATTTCAGGCCCGGGTCGCCAGGGGCGCCGCCGTTCGCACGGGCGACCCCTTGCTGACGCTCGACCTGGACGTCATCGCCGCGCGGGCGACCAGCCTGATCTCCCCCATCATCGTCGTAAGCGGCGCCGGGGCTGTGCAGTCGATGCCGACGGGGTGCCGGATCCGGGCCGGCGAGCCGGTTCTCACCGTCTCGGTGGCCAACACTGCGTCAGCGTCTTCGGACGTAGCGGACGCGGCCGCCCTGACCCGAACGGTGCGCGCGCCCCTGCCCCACGGACTGCATGCGCGACCGGCCGCGCGCATCGCCGCCTGCATTCGCGGCTTCGACGCCCGTGTGATGCTCGGCCTGGAGGACCGCCGTGCCGAAGCGACCAGTCTGGTGGCCATGATGAGCCTCGGCGTGCGCGACGGAGACCCGATCACCCTCTCCGCCACCGGAACCCAGGCCGAGGCGGCTCTGAACGCGCTCGAAACCCTGATGACGGCCGGGCTTGAGGACGGCGAGCCCGCGGCGCCGCCCTCCGCAGTCAAACTCGCACCCTCGGCGGCCTCGCGGCCTGAGGTGGGTCAGGACGGCGAACTGATCCTGACCGGGGTGACCGCCGCGCCGGGTCTGGTCGTCGGCCGTGCTGTGCGGCTGCGCCTGGACGAAATCTCCCTGCCTGAAGACGGGACGGGCGTCGAGGCCGAGACCACGGCGCTGCGCCAGGCCCTGACGGACGTTCGGCGGCAGATCGAACAGGCGGCGGCGACCGGCGGCGCTCACCGTCGGGCCATCCTCGCCGCGCACCTGGCCTTCCTCGACGATCCCGGTCTTACTGAGGAGGCCCAACGCCTGGTCGCCGAGGGCCGAAGCGCCGGTTTCGCCTGGCGTCAGTCCACGCGTTCGGCCGCCGATCTGTTCCGCGCCATGGGCGATCCCCGCATGGCGGAGCGGGCGGACGACCTCCTCGATCTCGAACAGCGCGTCCTGGCGATCCTGACCGGCCAGACCCCGGCGACGATCGCGCTGGGGCCCGGCTCGGTCGTGATCGCGGACGATCTGCTGCCGTCCCAACTGCTGGCCATGGACTCCGGCCGGATCGCCGGCCTGTGCACATCCCGGGGCGGCCCCACATCGCATGTCGCCATCCTGGCCGCCGCCATGGGTGTTCCCGCCCTCGTCGCCGTCGGACAGTCGCTCGATCACGTCGAGGACGGCCTGCTGGTGATCCTGGACGCCGACAATCGCCGGATGATCGTCTCGCCCTCAGCCGCCCGCCAGGCCCAGGCCCAGAGCGCCTCCGCCGCCCAGGCGCGCCGCCGCGCCGAGGCGCAGGCCATGGCGATGGAGCCCTGCCACACGGCCGACGGGGTCCGGATCGAGGTCTTCGCAAATCTGGCCAACGCCGCCGAGGCGGCGCCCGCCGTCGCCGGGGGCGCCGAGGGGTGCGGCCTGCTGCGCACCGAATTCCTGTTTCTCGACCGCCAGACCGCGCCGGACGAGGACGAACAGCTGGCGCACTACCAGACGATCGCCGACGCCCTGGACGGCCGCCCGCTGATCCTGCGGACCCTCGACGCGGGCGGCGACAAACCCCTGCCCTATCTGCCCACGCCGCCGGAAGACAATCCGGCCCTTGGCCTGCGCGGCGTCCGCTCGGGTCTGCATCGCCCCGACCTGCTGCTGACCCAGCTGCGCGCGGCCTGTCGCGTCCGGTCGCGCGGCCTGATCGCCGTCATGCTGCCCATGATCGCCTCCGTCGCCGAGGTGCGGCAGGTCCGGGCCCTCCTCGACATCGCGGTGCAGGAGACCGGCGGCGCCCGGCCCTGTCTCGGCGTCATGATCGAAACCCCGGCGGCCGCCATGACCACGGACCTGCTGGCGCCGGAGATCGACTTCATCTCCATCGGCACCAACGACCTGACGCAGTACGCCCTGGCGATGGACCGCCAGAACGCCGCCCTCGCAGCCCAGCTCGACAGCCTGCACCCCGCCGTCCTGCGCCTGATCGCCCAGGCGGCGTCCGGGGCCTCAACCTTGAAATGGATCGGTGTCTGCGGGGGTCTGGCGTCGGACCCGGCGGCGACCGCCATCCTCATCGGTCTGGGCGTCCGCGAGCTGTCCGCGACGCCCGCCATGACCGCCGAGATCAAGGCCGGGGTTCGCGACCTGACCCTGAGCGACTGCCGCGCCCTGGCCGCCGAGGCTCTGGCCCTCGACAGCGCCGACGCCGTCCGCGCCCTGGTCGCGTCCCGCGCGATCGCCGGCTTCACGCCCTCGACCATGGAAGCCTTCGTATGAAGATCGGCCTTTCCAGCCTCCAGCCCCTCGGCCGCGCCCTGATGCTGCCCATCGCGGTCTTGCCGGTCGCCGGACTGCTGCTTCGCCTGGGCCAGCCTGACCTTCTGGACATCGCCTTCATCTCGGCCGCGGGCCAGGCGGTGTTCGCCAACCTGGGGCTGCTGTTCGCCGTCGGCGTGGCCGTCGGTCTGGCGCGCGACAATCATGGCGCGGCGGGCCTGGCCGGCATGGTCGCCTATCTGATCACCATCGAGGCGGCCAAGCCCCTGATCTCCGCGCCCCCCGAGGTCCTGGCCGGGCTCGATGCGGACGCCGCGGCCGAGGCCCTGACCGCCTTCCGCAACAGCGCCATGACCCGGCTCGGCGTTCCCGTCGGGATCGTCTCGGGCCTGATCGCCGGCGCCGCCTACAACCGCTTCTCCAACTTCAAGCTCCCGGACTACCTGGCCTTCTTCGGCGGGCGTCGGTTCGTTCCCATCGTCTCGGGCGTGGCGGCGGTAGGGGTGGCGGCCGTGATCGGCGTCTCCTTCGGCGCCATCGATCATGCGCTGGAGGCCTTCAGCCGCGCCGTGGTCGGATCGGGCGAGATCGGCCTCTTCGTCTACGGCGTCCTGAACCGCCTGCTGATCATCACCGGCCTGCACCACATCCTCAACAACGTGGCCTGGTTCGTGGTCGGCGACTTCAACGGCGCCACGGGCGATCTGAACCGCTTTTTCGCCGGCGACCCGTCCGCCGGCACCTTCATGAGCGGATTCTTCCCCGTCATGATGTTCGGCCTGCCCGCCGCCTGCCTGGCCATGTACCACGCCGCCCGACCGGAACGGCGCAAGGCCGTGGGCGGCATGCTGGCCTCGCTGGCGCTGACCGCCTTCCTGACAGGCGTGACGGAGCCGATCGAGTTCAGCTTCATGTTCCTCGCCCCGGTTCTGTACGTCATCCACGCCGTGCTGACCGGCGTCGCCATGGTGGTGATGGATCTGCTGGACGTTCGGCTGGGCTTCACCTTCTCGGCGGGCCTGTTCGACTATGGGCTGAACTTCGGAAAATCGACCAACCCCTGGCTGCTGATCCCGATCGGCCTGGTCTACTTCGGCCTCTACTACGGCCTGTTCCGGTTGTTCATCCAGCGCTTCAACCTCAAGACGCCCGGTCGCGAAGACGAGGACATCGCCCCCGGTCCTGTGGCGGCCCACGCCGGAACCGCGCGCGGCGACGCCTTCATCGCGGCCCTGGGCGGCCCCGCCAATCTGCGCGATGTCGCGGCCTGCACCACCCGTCTCCGGCTTGAGATCGCGTCGCGAGACCGCGTTGACGAGCCGGCTCTCAAAGCGCTCGGCGCCCTGGGCCTCATCTCGCCCGCGCCAACGGCCTTGCAGGTGGTTCTCGGGCCGGTCGCGGATTCGGTGGCCCAGGACATCCGCGACGCCCTGGCGGCCGATGGCGGACCCGCGTCGGCGCCGGCGCCGGTCGCGATTTCCGGCCGGCCAGCCACACTGCCCGACGCCGTCATCGCGGCCCTGGGCGGAGCCGACAACGTCGAGACGGCGGAAATCCGCGCCGGTCGCACCTGCGTGACGGTCCGCGATCCCTCGTCCGTCGCTGAATGCGATCTGGACGCCGCGGCGCCTCGGGGCTTCGTCCGCACGGGCGACCGGCGTCTGCAACTGCTCGGGTGAAGCCGACCCTGGACACGCCGCCGCGCCTGCTGTCCCTCGACGTGCTCCGGGGCCTGACGGTGATCGGCATGATCGTCGTCAACGCCTCGGCCGGACTTCAATACGGCGGCCAGTTCGAGGTCTATCCACAACTGCTCCATTCCAGGTGGATCGGCGTCACCCTGGCGGATCTGGTGTTTCCGGCCTTCCTGATGATCGTCGGCGTCTCCATTCCGTTGGCGGTCGGGGCCGACGCCGCCCCGCCGAAATCGCATCAGGTCCGCGCCGCCGCCGGTCGGACTGCCCGCCTTTTCCTGCTCGGCCTGATCCTTTCGAACCTGTTCTGGTTCCAGACCCTGGCCGAACCCGGCTGGCGGTTCTGGGGCGTGCTTCAGCGCATCGGTCTGGTCTATGCCGCCTGCGTGCTGCTGTTCCTCTACACAGGACCGAAAGCGCGGCTCGCCGTCGCGATGTCGATTCCTGTGCTCTACTGGCCCCTGTCGCTCCTGCCGCCGCTGGACGGCGGCGCGACCGACCTCGGGCGATCCGGGGTCAACTTCATCGCCTCGATCGACCGGTTGACGCTCGGCGACCACAACTACGTCAAGGGTCCGTCAGGCTATGATCCCGAGGGCCTGATCGGAACCTTTCCCGCCATAGCCCACGGCCTTATCGGCGTTCTCATCGGCGAGTTTCTGCTCAAGCGTCGCGGGCCAAGGGCGGCCGGACAGCTGGCGGCGGCCGGACTGGCCATGCTGGCCGCGGGATTGGCCTGGAGCCTGGCGTTCCCCGTGATCAAGGACATCTGGTCCAGCAGTTTCGTGCTCGTCACCTGTGGACTGACCACGATCATCCTGGCGATCCTCCACGGCGCCCTGGACAGGCCGGAGCCTTCGCGCGGCGCGCTGACCCTGCTGACCGCCGTCGCCGTCCCCTTCGGGATCAACGCCATCGCCGCCTATATCCTCCACGCCCTGGCCGGCCCCATGGTCGGCTGGCGACTGCTGCTGGCGCCCGCCGAACGGATGCAGCCCCTGATCGGCGACCAGACCGCCGCCCTGACCCCGGTCTTGCTGTTCACCGCCGCCATCTGGCTGTGCATGGCGTATCTGCGGGACCGACGCTGGGTTGTCAGAATTTGAACGGCGGTACGGTCAGTTGAACCGATTTCGGTTGAAGGGGACAACACATAGTCGAGGCCTGCCGACACCACGCCACACAAGGCAAAAAAGCCAAGCGTCGCTATCGCCTTGCCCAAATCTCTAGGCTAGGAAATGTCCATCTCAGCCTAGGAGCAGACCTCAACAGGTCTGGACGGAAGAAATCTTGACCAAGACCGCATTGATCACAGGCGTCACCGGCCAGGACGGGGCATATCTCGCTCGTCTTCTGCTCGAAAAGGGCTACGAGGTTCACGGTGTGAAGCGGCGTTCATCGTCGTTCAACACCGGACGGATTGATGAAATGATCCGTGACTCTCAGGATCCGGCAAATCCGATCACGTTGCACCATGGCGACATGACGGATTCCACCAACATCATCCGGATTATCCAGGAAACTCAACCTGACGAAATCTACAATCTGGCCGCTCAGAGTCATGTTCAGGTCAGCTTTGAAACCCCGGAATATACCGCCAACTCGGACGCAATGGGCGTACTTCGCGCGCTCGAAGCGATACGGATTTTAGGCCTTCAAGAAAAAACCAAATTCTACCAAGCCTCGACGTCCGAACTCTATGGCAAAGTCGTAGAAACACCGCAAAGCGAAACGACACCCTTTTATCCGAGATCGCCTTACGCAGCGGCAAAACTGTATGGCTACTGGATCACGGTGAACTACAGGGAAGCTTACGGGATGTTCGCGTCCAACGGCATCTTGTTCAACCATGAAAGCCCGGTTCGAGGCGAGACCTTCGTGACACGCAAGATCACGCGGGCCGTAGCCGAAATCGCAACCGGCTCTCGCCAACAATTCTGGCTCGGAAATCTGGACGCAAAGCGTGACTGGGGTCACGCGCGAGACTATGTCGAAGGCATGTGGATGATCATGCAGCATGATCGGCCTGATGATTTCGTGCTGGCCACCGGCGAAACGCACAGTGTTCGCAAATTCGTGGAAGCCGCTTTTGCATATGTCGATGCGCCGATCGAATGGAGCGGGTCAGGTCTCGAGGAGGTCGGAAAATGTTCTCGCACCGGGGCGGTCAGGGTGGCGGTCGATTCTCGCTATTTCCGCCCCACGGAGGTTGACCTGCTGCTTGGCGACGCGACCAAGGCTCGCAAGGACCTCGGCTGGACGCCGAAGTGTGGTTTCGATCAACTGGTCGCCGAGATGATGGATGCGGATTTGAAAGCAGCCAGGCGTGGCTGACCGTCATATCGACTAATCCAACCGCCCATCCAGGTTACGCGCCCCGGCAAACCACAAACCTATCGGAGAAAAGCCATGGCCGATCAGCGAAAGCTCTCCGGACGCGTCCTTGTCGCCGGGCATCGAGGGATGGTCGGCGGCGCGTTGGTTCGTCGACTGGCGGCCGAAAACGTCGAGGTCCTGACCCTTGGTCGTTCCGACGTGGATTTCGTTGACCAGGCCGCGACTTTCGAAGCCGTGAAGACGCTGCGGCCCGACGTCGTCATCGTCGCGGCGGCCAAGGTCGGCGGCATCCACGCCAACAACACCCAGCCGCAGGCCTTTCTCTACGAGAACATCGCCATCGCCCAGAATCTGATCGAAGGGGCGCACCGCGCAGATGTGAATCGGCTGTTGTTTCTCGGCTCCTCCTGCATCTACCCGCGCGAAGCCGAGCAGCCGATTCGCGAAGAGGCTTTGCTCACCGGCCCGCTAGAGCCGACCAATCAGTGGTACGCCATCGCCAAGATCGCCGGATTGAAGCTGGCTCAATCCTACCGCCGGTCCTTCGGCCGGGACTACATCTCGGCCATGCCGACCAACCTGTATGGCCCGGGCGACAACTACCATCCGGAGCACAGTCACGTCCCCGCCGGCCTGATCCGGCGGTTTCACGAGGCGAAACTGCGTGGCGACCCTCAGGCGACCGTCTGGGGCACGGGGACGCCGCGCCGCGAATTCCTGCATGTCGACGATCTGGCTGACGCCTGCGTCTTTCTCCTGAACACCTACTCCGACGAGACCGCGCTGAATGTCGGCGTCGGCGCCGACATCTCTATCGCCGACTTCGCCCGCGCCGTGGCCAGAACCGTCGGTTTCGAGGGCGAGCTGACATTTGACACCTCGCGGCCCGACGGAACCCCTCGCAAGTTGCTCGACGTCAGCCGCCTGGCGGCCCTAGGATGGTCTGCACGCATCGAACTGGATGACGGCCTGAAAGGCGCCTATTCGGATTTTCTCGAGCGCGGCCTGGGCTAAACCCTATCATCGAAGGAACTCGACCATGTCCGACGGTCATGTGAAGCTTCACCTGGGATGTGGCGTCAAACATCTTCCTGGATGGGTGCATGTCGACGCCCTGCCCTACGACCATATCGATCATGTCGGTCCGGTCGAGGTTCTGCCGTTCCAGGCCGACGGGAGTGTCGATCTGATCTACGCCTGCCATGTGCTGGAGCATTTCGGCCGCAACGAGTACCAGGCCGTCCTGGCGGAGTGGCGCCGGGTGCTCAAGCCGGGCGGCGTCCTGCGTCTGGCGGTTCCGGACTTCGCCGCGTGCGCCGAACTCTATGTTCAGGGCCGTTTGAACAGTCTGAACCAGATCATGGGTCTGCTGATCGGCGGGCAGCGGGATCAATATGACTTCCACAAGGTCCTGTTCGACGAACCCAGCCTGACGCAGGCGCTGCTCGACGCCGGCTTTTCCAGCGTCCGCTCATGGGATTGGCGCGACACCGAACACGCCGGCATGGACGACTACTCCCAGGCCTACCTCCCGCACATGGACAAGGTGAACGGACGACTGGTGAGCCTGAACCTCGAAGGGGTGGCGTAGAAAAGGCGATGCAGAATAGCAGAAAGAATATCGAGGTACAATAAGTGATTAGCAAGCCGACCAGTCACACTAGAGTGTTCCTGCTTGATGATATGCAGAACTCGCCGTTTGTTCTGAAAGATCAAGCCGCCTACCTGTCAGCGACTATAGTTGACGATATAGACGAAGCTGATTTGGTAGTTGGAAGACGCAGGTCTATGTTTGATGAAACTCGCCTACCCAAAGATAAAGTATATTTGCTTTGGACTCACGAGCCATTTTTTGATACTACGCCATCTACAATTATTGCTAACTTTTTTTCCGCGCAATTCCAAAATCGACACTTGTTCGTCTTCAATGTCCACAACGGGTTAGTCTATACAGATAATTTCTATCTTTCGGCCCGAACCCGGAAGATGAGGAACGTCGAAACAGAGTCCGATTTGAATGTCCCGTTCGCCGACAAAACAATTACATTTGCAGCTACCTATAAACTTTCGAAATGCCTGGTCGACGGAGTAGATAAATCTCTAAATAAACTCAGATGCGATATAGCAGTCGACCTGCACAGATCAAAGCAGATGAAAATCATTGGGCGAGATTGGCCTGATAATATTGCAGAAGCCGAAAGCCGATTTGACGATCGACCGAATAAGAAGCTTGAGTTCCTATCAACATCAAATTTCAACTTTTGTTATGAGAACTCACACGCAGATTACTATGTAAGCGAAAAGTTATGGGAGGCGATATCTGGCGGATGCCTCCCTATATACTACCCCAAGGACTCCATTTATTTGAATTTCCCCAGAAATTCTTTAATAGATGGAAGAGAATTCCCATCTTCTGATGATTTAGCAGAATTTGTCAATAGTATGACGTTCGAAGAATACAGGCGGCGTGTAAATTTGTGTCGCCGCATATTTAATTTGGCCGTCTCGGAGCAGCTGTTTTCGAGATCACGTCAGAGAACTACAGATCGACTCAACATGTTTTTGAGGACTGTTGTATCTCAATTGAGATCAGGACATTAAAAATGGGCAATGATCCAATCTACGAAGGACACTTATCTCAAAAGAAGCTCGCGGCCTTGCAGCGACTGTCGGCAAAGTACGCCGATGTGAATAAAGTACTGGTCACTTTTTCGAATAAATATTTCGAATCCGCTCAAATAAACCTGATAGACAGCGCCAAAAACCACTGCGAATTCACGCAATACGCATCATACAACAGTATGTGGCTCCTGAAAACGAGGTTTTACAAGAAATACTCAAATATACTAGATCAAGAAAAAGGAGCCGGGTATTACCTTTGGAAGCCATTTATAATACTCCACGCAATGGACCGTCTGAATGATGGAGACTTCATCATTTATAGTGATTGCGGAAAAAAAGATGGTTTGAAATTCGACCGAAGCATACTGCCCATTATCGGCAAATGCGACGAAAATGGCGGCATATTAACAGCCAGGCCTCTTCGATACAAGCAGTCGGAGTATACGAAAAGAGATTGCTTCGCTCTCATGTCTTGTGACCATGAATCATTTTGGAACTACAAGCAAGTACCTTCAGGATTCATTTGTTTGAAGGTCTGCCCGGACGCTAGAAATCTTGTTCAACAATGGCTCGATTTCTGCACTGATCAGAGAATTTTGACCGACATTCCAAACGAATCCGGCCTCGATAATTTCCCAGACTTCAAAATGCATAGGCATGATCAGTCGATTTTGACTAATTTGTACTGCTTGAATAACGTAAAGTTGAACACGGATTGGCCATCTCTACCCAATAACGGTCGAGATCTCGCTGGTCTTGCGGAGAATTCAATGCTGGATTTCGCTTGCCGTCCACAAGGTTTGAAGAATGTGGCGGTTGGCAAGTCGATATCTTTGAGCTCAGGAAGATTGCGCAACCCTAACGGGTGCTTAAAGGGCTTCAGGGGAGCCTTTAGTGCTTTCTCTGTAGAAACACAGAAAGAAGCGAAACCATGGATCCAAATAGATCTCGAAGATGTATACAATATTAAAGAAATTTATATATTTAATCGATCTGGAGGATGCGCTTCGCGTGCGAGAACCCTCAAGGTTAATATTAAGCAGAATGAAGAGCCCTATAGGTTGATATTCGACGCGGATTATTCTGATTGGAACTTTAACGAACCGTTGATATTGATTGTGGACGAACTGGCCCGATTTATTAAACTCGAACTCGATGAAAACGAGACCCTACACATCGACGAGGTCGAGGTATATTGTTAGATTCGGTCATGTGACTAGTATATTCGAACTGAATGCCAATTCTGTTTGATTTTGGCTAAAAATTTTGATCCAGGAAGGGATTATAAGATTTTCTCGGAGATTATTGATCGAAATTGGCTATTCATCATCTCATATTTCGTATAGCGGGATTCTCCGAAAGAAGAGCTGAGTTTCGTGCGGGAACTGAATGACCACTGATGATCTCGAAGGCCTGTCCTGGTACGCGGGCTCCAATCTCGCTGGCGACGGGCACCTCAAGCGCATTCCGCGCTGGAAGCGCCATTTCAAAGGCTACACCGACCGCACGGCTGACGTTCTGGATATCGGCTGCGGCGCCGGGGCGTCGGCGATCTTCTTCGCCAACTATCTGCCCCACGCCCTGATCACCTGCGTGGACGATCAGGATGACGCCGCCTGGGAGGTGTTTCGCGGCAATCTGGGTGAGGTTCACGCCGGCATCCGGCGCGAACAGGGCGGACCGCTGGGCAAGCTGGAACAGTTGCTTCAGGCCGATCGCAAGTTCGACATCATCCACATCGATCGGGTGCGCAATCGGGACTATGCGATCGCGGTCGGGCTGATGGCCTGGAAGGTGCTGCGCTTCGGCGGGATCATCGTCTGGAGCGAATACCAGTGGGGCGAGGGCCGTCCGTCAGACAAGCGCCCCCACGAGGCGATCAACCTGGTTCTCGCGCTCAAGGAGGCGGAGGCCCGCGTCCTGTGGACCGGCAGCCAGTGTGTGGTTCGGAAGTCGCGCCAGACAACCGACGGCTGATTTCGCCGACCTGCGCCGCCTCTGTGACTTGAAGATTCTGGACGCGCTGCGCCGGGCCGGGCAAGTTGGCGGCGGAGCGATGATCGACAGCCTCTCCCTTCATCGGTCTTGCTGATCACTCAACGGGATGCCGGATGGCCCTGCCTTTCAAGTTGCGCGTTTCGACCGGTGATGCAGCGACCGCCTTGCCGCTGGAAATCACCAAGGCCCTGAGAGACGACGGGGCGCCGCAAGTCTTCGAGGACGGGCTGCACTTCTCCTTCAGGGATGCGGAGGCCACCGGTCGGCTGATCCTCGACGGGAACCGCACAAACCCGGCCAAGGCGCAGACGGTTTTTGTCTACTACTTCGATCGGGAGAAGGTTTCCGCGCTGAATTTGTCGGCGTCCGTGGCCTTGTCGGGCCCGAATCCGAGCCTTGATATTCTCCTGCTCTATTACGACGACGAGGGCGAATACCTCGATGGCGTCAAGATTGCCTGTGTGTCTGCTGAGGTCACGCACAGGCTGGAGCTGCCCGAAGCCGCGACCTGTTGCAATGTCCAACTGCGCTTGAGCGGCGCAGGATCCATCTCCGGTGTCTCCATATCGACCGCCGATCTCGGCGTCAGCGTGAAGCGTCCCGCCGCCAGTTCGCTGTCGATCCCTCACATCCTGCAACGCGCGCGGCGTGTGGTGTCCTCGGGCCCGACATCCGTGGCTAGCGCGCCCGCAAAGCGTCGGATCGAACTGCCCCAGACCGTCGAAGGCTTGGCAGAAAAGGTGCGCCTCGTTCCAGGCGGAGGGGTTTCCACCTTCACCACCCTGGCTGCGAACGGCCTGCGATCCGAGTTGGTCATCGCTGCGGCCATGAACCAGGAGACGGTGGCGATGTTCCCTGCGCCGGTCCGCCCGTACCTCGGCAGCGCCGCTCTCGGCGCTCTGGGGGGGCGAAACGGCTACCAATTGGCGCGCGACCTTATGGAGCGCGAGGATCTGTTCGCTGACGTCGGCGCACTGGACGACGCCGAAACGCGCCGTCTGATGCTTCGTCGGGGGCGGATCTACTATCGCACCGGATCCGTTGAAGAAGCCTGTAATGTCTACAGGCGGCTTCTTGCCGACGATCCGCTCGATGGCGCGGCGTTCATGGGATATCTGCTTTGCCTTGATGACGCCGAGGCGCAGGATTTCCTCCTCGGTCATGCATCATCGCTCAACTATATCAAAGGCCTGTCGTCACGGGCCCTGGTCTATCTGGGCCAGAGCCTGCTGGGCGCAGGCGCGATCGATCAGGCCAATGCCCGTCTGCACAAGGTCATCGCGGCAGGCGATGTCGCCGACGGGAAGATCGGACTCGGCAATCTCTATCGCGCCATGGGGTGTGAGGCCCTTTGGCTTGACACCATCACGTCGGCCTTCGCCTATGACCGGACGCAATTGACGATTGAGCCGCCGGCCGACGGAAGCCCCTTCTTCTTCGGCATGAGCCTGTCGATCCCACGGCACTATGGCGGGCCGAAGGTGACGGTCGTCACCACCGCTTACAATGCTGAACGGACAATTCGACGAAGCATCGAATCTGTCCTCGCTCAAACTTCGGCGAACCTTGAGTATTTCATCGTCGATGACGTCAGTTCTGACGGCACGCGGGCCATCATTGCTGAAATGGCCAGCGCAGACAGCCGGATCCGGCCGCTCTTCCTCGGGCGGAACGGCGGCACCTACGTCGC
The DNA here is from genome assembly GCF_049445955.1 of Brevundimonas sp. VNH65. Lineage (NCBI taxonomy): Bacteria > Pseudomonadati > Pseudomonadota > Alphaproteobacteria > Caulobacterales > Caulobacteraceae > Brevundimonas > Brevundimonas sp. VNH65. Next base: position 72,071 of record NZ_JBMSDX010000003.1, read on the forward strand.
AAAAAACCAGGCGATCGCCGCCGCTACTGGCGACTACATCACCTTCCACGATTCCGATGACTGGATGCATCCTCAGCGGATCGAAGCCCACCTCCGCATCTCGGATGGCAGCGCGTGCTCTACCTCGAACTGGGTGAGGGTCAGGGAGGACGGCCAAGCGATGGTGCAGCGCGGCGCGGCGTTCGTGCACCTTAATCCGGCGTCGACCTTTGTACCACGAGAGTTGTTCGGGAGGATCGGCGCCTTCGACAACGTTCGCGCCGGAGCAGACGCTGAGTTCCTCGCCCGCATTCGTGCCTCCGGTACGCCGGTGCGCAGCCTCCAGGAGCCATTGGGGATTGGCCTGGAACATGGCGGGTCGCTGACCCAGTCAGGCGCCACCGCCTTTGACGCGCATAGGTATTCGCCGGTCCGCTCCGCCTACGTCACGAGTTGGTTGGCATGGCATATTCACGAGCTCATCAGCGGCCGGTCGCCGGCGATTATCAGCGCCGAACGCGCCTTCGATTGTCCGCGTGAGCTGTCGCCGCATTGAACGTTACATTCAGGATGTGAATCGGCGTTCAACCGCACCGGACGAAAATTCCTCCACCGCCCGTGCCTGTATGTCCCGCTGACGCGCCCTGCCCGTCTTCACCCATCCCCTGACGATTTCGCGAACCACATCCCGCACCTCGTCCGGCTGGGCATAGTAGGCCATGTCGCCGAAATGCTCACGGAACGACGCGGGCAGGATAACCGGGCGCCCCCTGATCAAGGCTTCGACGATGGTCCGGCCGAAGGCCTCGCGCCACTGGGTGTGGGGGAAGTAGACGAAGAGGTCGATCTGATCGAGGTAGGTCCACGGATCGATCGCGCCATAGTCAAGCACGGTCCAGTTTTTCGGAAGCCCGCCGAGACGCCTCTGGGGAATGACCGCCCCGCCCAGGATGTGGATCTGGAAATCGCGGTCGGCTGGATAGGCGGCGCGGAGCTCATTCGGGTCTTCCAGCCACTTCTCCGGGCCGTCCCGACCATGGCGACCGATGACGATCGGGAACGTCAGGGCTTCGGCCACCTCGCCGACATGGCTTTCAACGTCAAAGGTCGGATTCCAGTCGGTCGCCGTCAGTTCCTGATCAGAAAATGTCTCCAGCAACTCCGCCCGTATGCGCGGGCTGATCGGAGCAAGGGCATAGCTGTCCGGGGTTGCGCGGCGGATGATTTGGCGCAGGACGTCAGGGTCATAGACCTGGCCGCCGCTGATCGCGTGGCGCGAGTTGTTGATCACATACCAGGCCCGGCCCGCGCGTAGGCCGCCGGCCAATCGTGCGAACGCCGGCGAGGTGATGACGCGGGGATGGCGAACGATCAGGTCGTCGCATTCTATGCCGTCAACGTCCCACCAATGCCGGATGATCTCGGCATGCTCCCGGAACTTGTCGGAGATGTCGAAATGGTCGCCGTTCTTCAGGCTGAACGCCACCGGACAGTGCACGACCTTGATGTCCACGCCGCCCGCCCGGAGCACGCGGATCTCCTCCAGGGTGGTCGAGGTGTTTCCTCCAGTGAAGTTGAGGTGCGTCACGATACAGACCTGAGCCTTTAGCTGGCGCTCCGGCGCAGGAGACTCTGTAGCGACCGCCAGGTTGGCGGCGACCTTCGCGTGCGGGTTCAGCGATTCCGGCTCGGCGGGATACTTTCGCGGTCTATGCGGGAACGGCAGATAAGCCGTCGATCGATCGAGACTGGAATGCCATCGGGCCGCCTTGCTCCGATTGCTCTTGCGCACCGCCGAGGGGCGACCGGGCGCATAGCCGTGATCGGGATGGTTGGTCAGGCCGTCGGGCATGTCGATGGCGAACATGGCGAACTCGGGCAGGCGCGGAATGATCCGCGCCTCGACCGTCTCGATGCGGTGGATCAATTCGCTGTCGCCGCCGAACCGAAGTTCGTCCCAGAAGCCATAGACGCCCTGAAGCCAGCGCCGCTCGATCATCAGGGAGATAAAGGCCGCAGACCCGACGCCGTCGAAACAGTTCCGCCCGATCTTGGCGAACCGGGTCACCTTCATGTCTGCGTCGAGCCTTAGCATGCCGGTCAGGCAGAACGGCTCGCCCGCCTCCTGCAGAAATCCGACCTGCCGCTCGATCCGCTGCGGGTGGGCCCAGTCATCGGCGTCGTGACCGGTCACATACTGGCCTCGCGCCAGCCGAAGACCGAGGTTTTTCGATACATAGGGCCCGACGTTCTCGGCATTGCGCAGGATCCGCACCCGCGGATCCGTTTGCGCCAAGGCCTGAAGCCGCTGCCAGGTCGCATCCGAACTGGCGTCGTCGATGATGATCAGTTCCAGATTTGACCAGCTCTGGGCGAGGATCGATCCTGCCGCGCCCATGACGGTGTCCGCCGCGTTGAACGCCGGCATCAGCACCGTGACCAGAGGCCCGCCCGTGCGTCGGGAAACCTCGCGGCAAGAAAAGCGATCGACCAGCTGCGGCCGGGACATGTCCAGCATAATCGGCGCCAATCCCTGGCCGGCGAGATATCGGTTGATGGACGCGGTCCATCCTTCGAAGTCGCCCGCAGCCGCCGCAGCGTTGGCCTTCAGCGCTTCCAGGCCGCCGAGTAAATCCTCGGGCAGGTGACGCTCGGCCAGGCGAAGGGCGAGATCGTGGCCGTGAGTCTCGACGATCTCCGACGCCGCCTTCAGCACGAACTGGCTGTCCGCCGGCAGGTCGGGATCCTCGTTCAGCCGTTCGAAAGCGCCCGCCGTGCGATTCTCGAACGCCTTGGCATGATGGCCGTGAGTCTGCCGATAGAAGGCCATCGGCGTGTCGGGGGACGGATCGCGCCCCATCCGGCTTCCGTATTTCAGCCAGTGCGTCCTGGGATCGAATTCGGCGTATTCGACGTCGCCGTAGCGCGCCACGTACCAGGCCTCGTCGAACTCGACTTCGACCCTGTGGTCGATAAGCAAATCCATCACCCGAACCCAGACCTCGCGCCCTGTCTCGCAACCTTGTCCCGCAGCGTTTGCGACTCGGGTCAGGGGATACGTCTTATGCCGCTCCGGGAGAAGTCCCCGCCGCCTCAGAGCGACCTCGCAGCGCCGTCGGAGGCATGTTGATCCAGCACGGCCGCGCGGCTTCTGAGAATCTCATCCAGCGGAACCGTCATTTCGTCACCGGCCCGGAACCGACGCTCACCCGGTCCGGGCGGGAACGGCAGCTCGCCGGCGGACGAGTCCTGGGCGAAGGAGCCATGCCAGGCGGCCCAGGCGTCACTGTAGATCCGGCGCACCGACGACAGCCTGCCCATCTGGTCAACGCCGTACGCAGGATCGTTGGTGAGACTGCTCTCCAGGTCCAGACAGAGCATGGACACCTGTTCGTAGGTTCGGAACGCTCCGCCGATCAGCCGCTTCGCCCGCGCGATCAGTTCGCTGTCCGCCGCAAATCGGACATTGTCCCACCCCCCGAGCCGGCGCTTCAGGAAGTCGGCCTGATAGAGGCAGGTCACGGACGCCAGCCGCAGCACGCCGTCCGGCGAGAACTCCGATCGTGCCCCGATCCTCACAAACCGACCGTCCGGCGCGAGACGCAGCATGTGCGTCAGACTGGCGGGCGGCGCCGTCGCTTCTTGGAGGACAGCGCCCATATGGGCTTCCAGACGCTGGGGATGGGCCCAGTCGTCTGCATCATGGCCGGTGATCCAGGCCCCCTGGGCCACCTCCAGCAGGATATTCTTGCAGACATAGGGGCCGACGCTGACCGGACTGCTGAACGCCTTTACGCGCGGGTCCCGGCGCGCGAGTTCCTGGATGACGGCGCCGGTGGCGTCGGTGCTGGCGTCATCGACGATCAGCAGTTCAAGGTTGCGCCAACTCTGGTTCAGGATCGACGTCGCGGCGGCGACCAGCGTGTCCTCAGCGTTCCGCGCCGGCATGAGGACCGACACCTTGGGCCCGGACGTCACCGCCTCCGACGCTGTCCCGATGAACCGATCAATGAGCGAAGCGCCCCCACCCAGCATCACCGCGCCGGCGCCCCGAGTTGTCAGATAGCGATTCAGACAGGCCAGCCAGCCGCTCTCGTCTCCCGCCGCCAGGGCGGCATTGGCGCGCAGAAGGTCGATCGCGGCGGACGATGCCGACGTCGCGTGCAATTCGGCGAAGAACAGTCCCTGTCGCGTCGCCCCGGTCCGACAGATCGCGTCGGCGGCCTGAAGCTCTCCGAACTCCGGGGGCGGGGCTCGCAGCAGGGCGATAGCGAGGTCGGAGTCCGCCGCCGCCTCAGGCCCCGGCGCGCGCCCCATCGCATGGCCATAGCGACGATAGTGATGCTCGGGGTCCAGCCTCAGGTCCCTGACGTCGGGATAAGTCGCCGCGTACCAGTCCGGATCGAACAGTCCGCGTCCGAAAACGGCATCCAGCGAAGCATCCAAGGCTGCCATCTACAGCCTCAGGTCGCTCGCATCGATGGGAAAGGCGGCCTTGAGGTCGAACAGAACCCCGTCAGGCGCCAGCAGCGCTCGCAGGCGATCAACGCCGCCGGCAACGACCTCGTCATGGGGCACCGCGACGACCACCGCCTGATAGGCGCCCGTTCGCGGTAGCTGGCGATCGATATTGGCGCCGAAAATACGGCGCACCTCGTCCGGATCAGCTTCCCCGTCAACGACATGCGGTTCCAGCCCGTATTCGCGCAGGTTTGACAGCAGGTCGATCACCTTGCTGTTGCGGATATCGGGGCAGTTCTCCTTGAAAGAGACGCCGACCACCAGGACCTGCGCGCCCTTCACGGGCAGCCCACGCTGGATCATCGTCTTCACCAGGCGGGAGGCTGCGTGCCGCGCCATGCCGTCGTTGATTTCTCGCGCCGAGCGAATGATGTCGGGGATGTAGCCGACCGACATCGACTTATGGACCAGGTAATAGGGGTCGACGCCGATGCAGTGCCCTCCGACCAGGCCGGGCTTCAGCTTGATGAAGTTCCACTTGGTCGCCGCCGCCTCGATCACCTCATTGGTGTCGATGCCCAAATGAGAAAAGACGATGGCCAGTTCATTGACCAGGGCGATGTTCACGTCGCGCTGGGTATTCTCGATGATCTTGGCCGCCTCCGCCACCCGGATGGATGACGCACGATAGGTGCCGGCCTCGATGATGCTGGCGTACAGGGCGTCGATGAAATCGGCCGCCTCGGGCGTCGAACCCGAGGTGACCTTGACGATCTTGGTCAGCGGCCGGGCCTTGTCGCCGGGGTTCACGCGTTCGGGGCTGTAGCCGGCGAAGAAGTCCCGATTGAACGTCAGGCCGGACTCTCTTTCGACGATCGGCAGGCAGTCCTCTTCCGTGGCGCCCGGATAGACGGTCGATTCATAGACCACCACTCCGCCTTGACGGATATATCGCCCCACGACTTCTGACGCGGCGATCAGGGGCGCCAGGTTCGGGCGACGGGAAGCGTCGATCGGCGTCGGAACAGCCACGATGAAGACGTTGCACTCGGCAAGGGCATCGATGTCGCTCGACAGCCGAAGACCGACCGATTCCCGCAGGTCCGCGTCGGCCACTTCTCCGGTCTCGTCGCGGCCGTCCAGGAGGGTCTGGACACGGGCGGCGTTCACATCGAAGCCGACCGTCGGGTATTTTCGGCCCAAAGCCACCGCCAGCGGCAACCCGACATAGCCGAGTCCGATCACCGCGATGCGCGCGTCATCGAGCGGGGGCAAGCGGGTCACTGGCGCGTCCATAAAGACGCCTCTACCCCATCACGACGCCGCCCGACACTGCTCGCGGCACGACCCGGCACCCGGCGTCAGCCGGCCTGGCCCTGAAGGCGTCGAAGTTCCTCGTCCTGCCGACGGGCCAAATCTTCCAACGCGATCCACTCAGCCCGATCAAACGAAGCGTCCGGGAGGTCGCGACTAACCTCCGCCTGCTGCTGGAGGGACTCGATCGTTGCAACATAGTCCCGGCGTTGCTGTTCGCTCTGATCTCGCAGAGCCGCAGCTTCAGCTCGCAGCGCCTCGATCTCACCGTTCAAACTCTCGACCAATGAGGAATCGGCCGCCGGCGCCCCCGCCGATTCAGCCGCACGACCATCGAGGCGTTCGGCCAGCGCCCAAAGCGCTTCGACGTCGACGGCCTGATCGGCGAGCCGACGCTCAAGATCCGCCAAGGTCGAATCGAACATCGCCTCGCGCTGCTCGATATGACGGGTCAACAGCGCCAGTTCCCGAAACCGTTCGTCGATCTCCGCGCGAAGCTGCGCCTCACCGGCGGTCGAGGAGAGCGAAATGGGAGAGGCCTCGTTTGGCGTGACCATCGTCCGACCTCAGTGCGCCGAGAGACGAACGAGCAGGAAGGAAAGGTCCCGCGTATCCGGCAAAACGTTCGCGGCGCGGTGCCGTGTCCGGATGCGCAGATCGACGCTCTCTCCTACGGCGAGCGCGACCGGCAAGGCGAACTCCTTCAGTTCGCCGAGGCGGGCGAAATCCGCCGTCGAGGCCGACGTCGATGCGGCCACGATGAACAGGGCGCTCGGCATATCCTCTTCCGGCTTGACCCAGGCGGCCACGCGCACCTCGTTCGTCGCGGCTTCGACCCTCACGGTCAGACGAACCTCGGGCTCGCACCAGTCGTCGCTGAAAAGGCCTTCAGATGCGACGATTTGCAGTCCAACCAGTTCCACGAAGATCTCCCGTGCCGAAACCCGATGGGATGGGCATAGCTTGAAGCCGTGACGGAAATCCAGACGCGGGGGTCAGAAATGTCGGACGACGCTCAAGGAGGCGCCGACCCGGTCAGCTGAACGCCGCGTCCAGGTCCAGACCCGGCGGCGCTCCACCGAGGTTCGCGGCGAAAGTCTCGTCGTCGACGCTCCAGGCATGGTGCCCGCCAGGACCGCGTCGGACATAGACATAGTCGTAGGGATCAGCCGACCAGACGCCCTTTCCCCCATCCAGCAAGGCCTGGCAGAAAGCCTGGTCCTCACCGTGAGGCCGGGCCTCGAACCGCTGATGTGACGCCTTGTCCCGGGACCACAGCAATGTGCCCCCGAACACCCGCTCAACCAGAGCATTCGGCCGCGCGCCCCCTTGGGGAAGCCCGAACGCGTCGCCGCTCTCGACATGACAGTAGGCCAGGGCCTTGCCGGTCAGGGCCACATGGTCGTGCTCATTGTGCATCAGCGCCGCGACGGCGCGTCGGATGTAGTTCGGTCCATAGTGATCATCGTCGTCGATCTTGGCGACGAGGTCGGTGTCGCTGGCGTCCACGCCCAGGTTCAGCAGAGCGCCCAGGGGGGCGTCGGCGGGGCCTCGCAGGATCGTCACCTTGGCGATCTGTCGGAACTGCGCCCTGACGATCTCGCCGTCGTACCCGTCCGCGACGAAAACAACACTCAGATCGGGATGGCGCTGCTCGTCCATCATCCGGGCGATCCGGGGCGCGAACTCGGGCCGCTTCGACACGCACACCATGGTTGTCGGCGCCGGCGCCAAGCGCTCGACTCCGGCGATGGCGTAGAAGGCTCGACGAGCCGCGGGCGCCGGCGCCAGGAACGGCTCCGGGGCGGCGAAAGGTCGGTCTGCAATCTCGTTCGGCGGAAAGGCCAGGGCCGTCGAACCGCCGGACGCCAGGGTCTGGTGCCAGGCCCGCCAGGCCTCGACATAGGCGCGACGCGGCCCCGTGGGACCGGACACATGATTGATGCCCAGAACCGGATCGCTGGTCAGGCCATGATCGCCGTCCAGGCAGATCATGCCCACATAGGGAAAGTCGACGTAGGCGGACGGCGCGGTCGTCCGCGCGCGATGCAGCATCTCGCTGTCGCCCCCGACCTTGACGCTGTCCCACGCCCCCAGATTCTGGTCGAAGAAATCGCGGCGGATCAGGGCGGAGATCGGCGCCTCCTTGGCCACCCCATCCGGAGAGTTGCGCGAGACCGGCGACAGGGACCGGCAACTGCCGTCGGATCTCAGTCGGACCATGCGCATCACACTGACCGCAGCCCGCTCCCGCGCGACGAAATCCATGTGGTCCGCGATACGGCGCGGGTGCGACCAGTCGTCGGCGTCCTGGCAGGTGAGCCAGAGCCCCTTCGCCAGGCGACTGGCGATGTTCTTGGAGACATAGGCCCCCATATTCACCGGATTTCGGTGCAGCGAGATCCTTTGATCGCGCGGTTCGAGCGCCTTGAGGCGTTTCCAGGTGTCGTCGGTGCTGCCGTCGTCGATGATGATCAGCTCAAGGCGGCGCCATGACTGGTTCAGGATGGACGTCACGGCCGCTTCGACCGTATCGGCGGCGTTGAATGTCGTCATCAGGACCGAGACCAGCGGGCCGTCAGGCCGATGTTCCGGAACCACCGCCTCGAGGTCGTTGATGATGTTGTCGCTGACGCGCGCCCTGCGGACCGCCGGAGACGCCGCACCGGCCAGATATGTGTTGAGCGCCTCGATCAGCGCCCTGCTCTCCCCGCCTGCGGCGTGCCGGTTCACATCCAGCATGGCCAGGGTGTGCGCCAACTCCGGGGGGATATGCCGTTCGGCGATGGTCCGGGCCCGTGCGTAATCAAGTCGCCTTTGAACGCAGGCCGCCGCATACAGAACCCGACCGCCGTCCATCACCGGCGTTCCCGCCTCTCGGGCGGCAAGGTGGCGGAACAGGGCCGGAATCTGCGACGGCCCGTCAGGCGGTGGACAGGCCGCGTCATGGAAGACAGGGCTGAAGACGGGCCCCGCGTCTCGTCCCAGCACCGCGCCGAACCGCCAGTAGTGCTCGACAGGGGACAGTCCGGACAGGCCCACGTCGGGATAGCGCGCCGCATACCAATCGCCGTCGAATTCTTCCGAAGACAGCAGGTCTTCCGGGCGTATCGACATGGTGGGTTCGACAGGATTCAGGCGGCGGGGATGCGCAGGACGATCGCGAACGCCCGGCTCGCCGACCCTATGGAGAATCGTCGCGAAGTCCACCCTCTCGCCCGTGCGTCGTCGATCTTGATTATTGTATACGATCTCGGATCGTGATGAAGTCGTCAGTGCGGCTGCCGCCGTTCGGAGGCTGACATGATCGTGCCGATCCTGCTGGGGGCTCTTTCCCTTCTCGCCCTGGCCTATGCCGCGCGCCTGATCATCGAGGCCCGGCGACGTGGGGACCTGGCCCTCCGCCCGGAGGGCGTCGCTGTCGGGGCCGTCGCCAACTTCTTCGACACCCTGGGAATCGGCTCGTTCGCCCCCACCACCGCATGGCTGAAGCTCAGAAAGCTGATCCCGGACAGTTTCCTTCCCGCCGTCCTGATCGCCGGGCATTGCCTGCCGACAGTGACCCAGGCCCTGGTCTTCATCAATCTGGTGCAGGTTGATCCGATCCTGCTGGCCGCCTGCATCGGCGCGGCGGTCGCGGGGTCGCTGGTCGGGGCCCCCATCGTCCAGAAACTTCCGGTGCGCGTGGTCCAGGCCGTCGTGGGCGTCGCCCTGCTGATCGCTGCGGTCCTGTACGCCCTGACCAATCTCAAGCTCATGCCCGGCGGCGGCCAGGCCCTGGCTCTGTCCGGCGGTCTGTTTGCCGCGGCGGTCGCGGCGCATTTTGTCATGGGGGCGCTGATGACCTTCGGCATCGGCCTCTACGCTCCCTCCCTGATCCTGCTCAGCCTGTTCGGCCTCGACCCCAAGGCGGCGTTTCCGATCATGATGGGCGCCTGCGCCTTCCTCATGCCGGTCAGCGCCTTCAGCTTCATCAAGGGCCCCCGCATCGACCTGAAACTGGTGCTGGGCATGGCGATCGGCGGCATACCGGCGGTTCTGCTGGCCGCGTTCGTGGTCAAGTCCCTGCCGCTGGAAGCCCTGCGCTGGGGCGTGGTGGTCGTGGTGCTGTACGCCGCCGCCGTCCTTCTGTGGTCGGCCCTCAAGGGCGGCGACCCCGATCCCGCCCCCAAACCCTGACGGAGGCATGATGACCCATCTGCACCTGATCGCTCCGCCGATCGCCGTGATCGCTCTGGCCGTCGCGCCCTCCCAAGCCTCCGCCCAATCGCCCAGCGCCGCCCTGACGCGCCTGTTCGAGGACGAGCGCGCCGCCGTCTACGCCGCCGATCCCCTCGCGGCGACGGAAGCCGGCGTGGCGGGGTTCAACGATCGTCTGCCCGATGTGTCGCCCGCCGCCCAGGCCCGTCGGCTGGACCAGGACCGCGCCTTGCTGGCGCGCGCCGAGGCCATGGACCGCTCGGGCCTGAGCGAACAGGAGCGGGTGTCGCTGGACCTGTTCATCTTCATGGTGCGCCAGCGGGTCATCCTGGCCGCCCATCGCGACTGGCGAATCCCCTTCAACAGCGACAGCGGCTTCTACGCCTCGATCCTCTCTCTGGGCGAACAGGCCGCGCCGAGAACCGTCGCCGACTATGAGGCCTATGTCGCCCGCCTGAACGACGTCCCGCGCTACTTCGACCAGAACATCGCCAATATGCGCCTCGGCCTGGACGAAGGGTTCACCCAGCCGGCGGAAATCCTGGCCGGGGTGTCCCGCATCATCGCCGGCGCCCAATACGCCCAGGCCGAGGACTCGCCCCTGTGGGCCCCGTTCGCCGACTTCCCCTCCGCCATCCCCGTCGCCGAACGCGAGCGGCTGACGGCGGCCGGACGGCAGGCTCTGACCCAGTCGGTGGCGCCCGCCTACGCCCGTTTCCAGAGCTTCTTCGAAACCGAATACCGTCGCCGCGCTCGAACCTCGCTTGGGGCCCGGGATATGCCGGACGGCGCCGCCTATTACGCCGATCTGGTCCGCTACTTCACCACCCTGCCCGACCCGACCCCCGACCGGGTGCACGAGGTCGGTCTGGCCGAGGTCGCCCGCATCCGGGGCGAGATGGACGCGATCATCGCCCAGACCGGATTCGACGGCGCGTTCCCGGAGTTTCAGGTCTTTCTCCGCACCGACCCGCGCTTCTATCCCAGGACGTCAGACGAACTGCTCCATCGATCGGCCTGGGCATCCAAACGCATCGAGGGGCGACTGCCCCAGTATTTCGGTCGCCTGCCGCGCACGCCGTTCACGGTGCGCGCCGTCCCGGCTCACCTCGCTCCGAACTACACCGGCGGACGGTACAATCCGGGGGCGCCGGGGGCGGCCGGTGAATATTGGGTCAACACCTATGCGCTGGAAACCCGACCGCTGTTCAACGTCACGGCCCTGTCCCTGCACGAAGCGGTCCCGGGGCACCATCTGCAAGGCGCCCTGGCCCGCGAGCTTCAGGACGTCCCCGAATTCCGCCTGAACTTCTACCCGCACGCCTTCGGCGAGGGCTGGGGCCTGTATGCGGAAGCTCTGGGGGTCGAAATGGGGGTCTATGAGACGCCCTACGATCACTTCGGGCGGCTCAGCTACGAGATGTGGCGCGCCTGTCGCCTCGTGGTGGACACCGGCATCCACGACAAGGGCTGGAGCCGTCAGCAGGCGATCGACTACCTGACCGCCAACACCGCCCTGTCGGCGCACGAGATCTCGACCGAGGTCGACCGCTACATCGCCTGGCCCGGTCAGGCCCTGGCCTACAAATGGGGCGAACTGAAAATCTGGGAGCTGCGTCGGCGGGCCGAGGCGGCGCTCGGCGACCACTTCGACATCCGGGGCTTCCACGACGCGGTGCTCGCGGACGGCGGCGTCACCCTGGAGGTGCTGGAAGGCCGGATCGATCGCTGGATCGCGAACCAGACCCGGCCTTCCGTCACGCCTTAAGCCGTCTGTTCGTCGGCGTATTTGACGGCGCACCCATACGGCGTGGCGTAGGGCGTCGCCACCGGGCGCCCGGCCTCGATGTCGGCGAGGGCGGCGCGGACGAAGTTGTTGGCGCCTTCCAGATCCTCGGGCTTGTTGGTCGGCCGGTCGTCAATGGCGCCGGCGTAGAGGATCCGTCCGTCCGGCCCGATGATGCGCATGTCCGGCGTCGTCTTGGCGTCATACAGACGTCCCACCTGTCCGGTGGGGTCCAGCAGCAGATGGGTGTAGCCGGCGTTGAAGCGCGTCTTCCAGTTCCGGGCGCTTTCGCCCTCGACATAGCCCTGGGTTCCGGGCGCGGAGGAAATGATGGTCAGCCAGACGATCCCGTCGGCCGCCGTCTCTCGCTGCAGCGCCTGCATGGCTCCGGTGTAGTGTTTCTTCACATAGGGGCAGCCCTCGTTCGACCACTCCAGAATGACCATCTTGCCGCGGAAGTCGGCGAGAGACCGCTGGGCGCCCTCGGAGTCGACCAGGGTGAAGGCCGGCGCCATGCCGGACACGCCGTTCGACGGCTGCGCCGCCTCGGTCGTCTGTTTGGCGGCGGGTTCTGCGGTTTGCTGCTGGCAGGCGGCCAGCATCAGGGCGGACAGGGATGCGGCGGCGAACAGGCGTCTCATGATCGTCTCCTTCCAGGTGAAAAGTCGGCTCAGGGTGCGGCGGCGGTTTCGAGAGCGGCCGTGACCACCCCTTCTGTCAGCAGTTGCGGCAGGACGACCGGCGCGCCGCCGCCGGCCGGATAGACAAGATACAGGGGAACGCCCGATCGGCCGTGCCGCTCCAGTTCGGCGGCGATGCTGTCGTCCCGGAGAGTCCAGTCCCCGACCAGATACAGGGCGTTGGCCGCCTCGAACGCCTCGGCGACGGCGGCGGAACTCAGCGAGGTGCGCTCATTGACCTTGCAGGTCACGCACCAGTCGGCGGTGAAGTTGACGAAGACCGGACGTCCCTCCGCCTGGGCGGTCTGGACCGTCGCAGCCGACCAGGGCTGGGACGCCAGGCGACCGGCGGCGGCCTCCCCGGCCGCTGGGGCAACCGCGCTGCGGGCGGCCAGCACGGTCAAGCCCAGCGCAAGAACGGCGGCCGCGCCCGCACAGATCGTCGCCACGATCGCTCGGCGACCCGACGCTCTGTCCACCTGAGCCGTCCCGCCCAGCCACAGCGCGAAGGCCAGCGCCAGCCCGCCCGCCAGCAGCAGGGCGGAAGACATGGCCCCTGCCTGCTGACCGAAAACCCAGGCCAGCCAGAGGGCGGCGCCATACATCGGAAACGCCAGAACGGCCTTCAGCCGGTCCATCCACGGCCCGGGCCTCGGCAGGCGTCGAATCAGGCCGGGCGTCAGGCTGGCCGCGACGAACGGCAGGGCGAAACCCAGACCCAGCATCAGAAACACCGTCAGCGCCAGGGGCCAGGGCAGGACAAGCGCCGCGCCGAGGGCGAAGGCCATGAACGGCGCCGTGCAGGGCGCCGCAACCGCCACGGCCAGGACGCCGGTGAAGAAGGCTCCGGCCCACCCTGGCAGCCGCGACAAGGGCCCGCTCGCCGCGCCCTGCAATCCGGCCCCGACATTGAAGACACCCGACAGGTTCAACGCCACCGCCAGCATCAGCAGGGCCAGTCCCGCCGTCACGCCCGGCGACTGAAGCTGGAAGCCCCATCCGACCGCCTGACCGCCCGCACGCAGCAGAAGGAGGGCGGCCGCCAGCACCAGGAAGGTCGCCAGAACGCCCGCGAGGAAGCCCAGTCCGTCTCGACGCGCCTCGGCCCGATCCCCGCCCACCGAGGCCAGGGCCGCCGCCTTCATCGCCAGGATCGGAAAGACACAGGGCATGAGGTTCAGGATGATCCCGCCGAGAAACGCAAACAGGGCCGCCTGGAGGAAGAGGCCCCAGCCGCCGCGTTCAGACGATCCGGCCTCTGCATCCGTCAGGCCGCCGCCTCCCGACGCCCCCGCCAGGGGCTCGCCGGGGCTCGCGACGATCTCATAGCCTTTGCCGTCGATGACCAGCACGCCCGGAAGCGGCGCGTTCAACCCGCCGGCGGCCAGAACCCCGCCGGGTTTCAGACGCAGGGTGAGGCCCTCCGGTCCTCGCTCGCCGGTCTGCGGCGCGGCATGATCGATCACCCCGCCCTGGAAAGGCAAGAACCAGGCGCGGCTCGCCTCCCCTCCACCGGCCGGACCGCCGGCGGCCGTCAGCGTCAGAACGCCCCCGTCCAGGGTCGCGCGCGCCTCGATGCCCGCCGGTTGGGGGGTGGCGGCCATCGCGGCCTGAATCGCCGCGCCGTGCTCGGGAACCAGAGGCGGCGCGCCGTCACGCACCGGAATGTCCAGCGCCAGATTGAGGTCGTCCGGCACGCACATCTCGTCGCTGCAGACCAGGAACCGCGCCTCGACACGCAGGCGCAGCGTCTGGTCGGTCGGCGCGTTCGCCGGAATCGTGATCGGGACGGGCAGATAGACCACGCCGGAATAGCCGTAGTTGACCAGGGTCGCGATCCGCTGTCGCTCGGGCAACGGCCAGACGATATCGCCCGCGCTCAGGCCCGCCGGCAGGCTCCAGACCAGCGTCGTCGCCCCGCCGGAATCGCCCGGATTGCGCCAATAGGTGTGCCAGTCCGGCCGGATGTCCTGACGAACGGCCACCATCAGGGTCGAGCCGGGCGTCGCCCACGCCGTCATCGCCACCAGTTCCGCTTCGATGCGCTCGCTGCGCTGGGGCCCGGTCTCGGCCCAGGCCGGACGGCCCGCGAGCACCAGGCCGAGCACGAGCATCAAGAGGGCGGTCAGGCGGCGCAAGCGCGTCTCCGGGCAGAGGCGTTCGGTGGGGCGTTCCGGATCAAACGCGACGCGCCCGCCGATCCGTCGCGTGTCGGATGAAAACGATCGTCCGATTGCGGTCAACCGTCCATGAGGTCGCTGTCAGGCGGCGCGGTCGGTCCGGGACGATCCTGTCCGCGCCTCGACGGGGCCACGCTGGATGCTGACCGGCTCTGCGGCGGGCGGCGGTTGGCGGGTCAGGCGCACGCCCTTGATCCACAGCTTCAACGCCTCCCAGTGAATGGCCGCCACCACTTTCAGCGTCAGGAAGGGAAACGCCAGCGCCGTGCGCAGCACCTGGGCGTCGCTCAGATCGCGCCGCCCACCGCGCATCTGGGCCGTGATCAGCAGTCCCTCGTCATCCAGACCGTCGACCGTCATGTCCATGCACTCGCCCGGCGCATGCCCTCGAAAGGCGTAGTCCATGTCCATGCCCATGAAGGGCGAAACATACAGGGCCTTGGCCGCGCCCTGACGGATCAGCCCGCGTCGGGCGTCCTCGGCCGACAGCGGAATGACATAGGCGTGCCGCACCCCGAAGGTCGACGTCACCTCATAGACCATCGCCTTCAGAACGCCGTCGGGGCCGCTGCAGTAGTAGAGGCTGATCGGGTTGAAGACGAAGCCGAGAACGCGCGGCATGGTCATCAGGCGGACCGCACCGCCGGCGATCTCGACGCCAGCGCGCGACACCAGATCCTCTATCCGATCTCGCAACGCAGACCCGTCGCCGAGGCCGTGGTCGCGATCATGGAAGGACAGCAGATTGAACCGGTTTCGCGAGAAGAGCTTCAGCTTCCGATCGATGTCGTCGATCTGGTCCAGGTCCAGCAGCATCCAGAAGACCCGATAGCGCAACCTGTGCTCTCGCGGTCTCAGGCGACGGTGAGTCACCTCGCCGATATAGAGGGCCGAGGCCTCGGTCACGCCGCCGTCTCGACCGGGGCCCGCTCCGGCTGCACGAATATCCGACCGTTCGGCTCGGCCACAGTCCAGGGCCGACGAACGCCGCCGAGCTGCTCGGCCACCGCCAGGCCCGACTGCAGCCCGTCCTCATGGAAGCCCGCGCCGAAATGGGCGCCGCAGAACCAGACGCCGCCCTGCCCCTGCAACGACCACAGACGCCGCTGGGCCCGGATCGCCACGGGGTCGAAGATCGGATGCTCGTACAACTCGCTGCGCAGAAGCGATTCCGGCGCCGGGGGCCGAGGCGGATTCAGGGTCACGAACAGATCGCGGCCTGGCAGGCCCTGCAGCGTGTTCATCCAGTAACTGACGCACAGCCCGCCGTCGGCGCCGATATAGTTCCAGCTCGACCAGGCGCGGCGGCGACGCGGCATCAGGCTGGCGTCCGTATGCAGGACGGCGAGGTTCCGGCTGTACCGGAAAGCCCCGAGCAGCTCGCGCTCATCCGATGTCGGCGCATCCAGCATCCGCAGCGCCTGGTCGGCATGGGCGCCGATCACCACATGATCGAAAGTCGAGACGCCGTCGTCGCCATGCCGCAACTCGACGCCCGAGCCGGTCCGACGGATCGAGGTTACGGGCGAGGCCAGACGAATGTCGGCCTTCATGTCGCGGACCAGGGCCTGAACATAGCTGCGGCTTCCGCCTTCGACCGTCCGCCAGATCGGGCGGCCGGTCAGACGAAGCAGGCCGTGATTGTCGCAGAAGCGGATGAAGGACGCGGCGGGATAGTCCAGCAGGGTTCCCGCCGGCGAGGACCAGACCGCCGCCGCCATCGGCAGCAGGTGGTCGTCCCGAAACGCCGCGCTGTAGCCATTCTGCTGGAGATAGTCGCCCAGGGTCATATCGCTGTCGGCCAGACGCGGCAGGTCCGCCGGCGCCTGGCGATAGAAGCGCAGCACTTCCGCCAGCATAGTCCAAAGCCGGGGACGCAACAGGTTCCGCCGCTGCGCGAACAGGGCCGGAGCCGAGTATTCGAACCGCCCGTTCTCAAGCGACACCGCGAAGGACATGTCCGTGGCGCGGCTGCGCACGCCCAGATGGTCGAACAGGGCCGTCAGGTTGGGATAGGTCACGTCGTTGAACACGATGAACCCCGTGTCCACGCCGAGGTCGTCGGCCCCGTCACGCACCGTCACCGTGTTGGAATGGCCGCCCAGTCGTTCGTCCTGCTCGAACAGCGTCACCTCGTGTCGTTTAGACAAAAGCCACGCGCAGGACAGGGCGGAAACACCCGATCCGACAACGGCGATGCGGAGCGGTCGGTCGGTAATGTGGGTCAGGCGCGACATGGCGGCTCCATCGGGGTCTTGCATCGGATACGCGGTCCGCGTCTGATCGGATGCCGAAGTGATCCGGTTTTTAGTTCCGCGCGTAATCGGCGCCATGGATGTCGACTGTGCCCCCATCCCCCCGTCCAGAACGCGGTCGCCGATGACCGTAGAGGCGGACCTGCACGATCGCTGGATCGAGGCCGTGGCCCAGCGACGGGATCGCGATGCCTTCGGCCGCCTGTTCGCCCACTATGCGCCACGGCTGAAGGCCTGGCTGATGAAGACCGGCGCGACCGGCCCGGCGGCCGAGGATTTCGCCCAGGACGCCATGCTGGCGGTCTGGCGCAAGGCCGATCTATTCGACGCCCGTCGCGCTGGCGCCTCAGCCTGGATTTTCGCCATCGCGCGCAACCGCCGGCTCGACATGATCCGCCGCGAGCGCCGCGCGCCGCCCTCGCCCGAGGTCGATCCCTGCGCGCCCGAACACGAGCGGCCGGACGCAGTGCTGGCCGAGGCGCAGGACGCCCGCCGCGTCAGAGCCGCGCTGAAGCAGCTCACCCCCGATCAGGCCGAGGCCCTGCGCCTGGCCTTCTTCCTGGAACACAGCCACTCCGAAATCGCCGACCAGCTCGCCCTGCCGCTCGGCACCGTCAAGTCCCGCATACGCAACGCCATGATAAGACTTCGCCATCTGCTTGAAACTCCCGACGTCGGAGGTCGCCCATGAGCGCCCGGCACGCCGTCTCCGATGATCGCCTGATCGCCTATGCCGCCGGCACGCTCAGCCCGCCTGAGGCCGTCGTGGTCGCCACCCATCTCGCCCTGCGCCCCCGGTCCGAGGACGTGCTGCGCGCCCTCACCCATGTGGCCGGCGACGCTCTGGAAGATCTCGCCCCGGAGCCCCTCTCGGCGGATGCGCTCGACCAGGCGCTCGCTCGCGCCGAGGCCGACGGCGGCGAAGCAGAGGCCCTGCCCCCGCTGAACGACATGCCCGAGCTTCCAGCGCCGCTGCGCCGGTACGCGCTCGGCCCCTGGCGCTGGATGGGGCCGGGCGTCCGCGTGCGCGACGTTCTGGGACCGCGTGACGGCGACTGCCGGGTGATCCTGCTGAAGATCGAGCCCGGCCGATCGACGCCCCGTCACACGCACGGGGGCGTGGAGGTGACCTGTGTCCTCTCCGGCGCCTATGCGACGGATGATGAGCGGTTCGATGTCGGCGACATCGAGGAGGCTGACGATCACACCCTGCACCAGCCAAGAGTGGTGTCTTCAGAGGCGTGCCTTTGCGTCGCGGCGCTGGACGGCCAGATCCTGCTTCCCGGCCTTCTCGGGCGGCTGATGCAGCCTTTCGTCAGGCTGTGACATCGGATCGCCATTGACGCTTGCATAACTGGACCTAAAGTCGGCCTCAAAGCATAAAGGGAGGCCGACATGAACGCTCAGGACGTCCACGATTTCTCGGACCGTTTCTCCGAGGTGCTGGAGCGCGGCGACGGCGACGCCGCCCGCACCTTCTACGCGCCGGACGCGAAGATCTGGCACAACTTCGATGACTACGAGCAGTCGGTCGACGAGAACCTGAAGACCCTCGCCTGGATGCACCGCAAGCTGCCGGTCCGGAAATACAACATCATCCGCCGCGAGATCCTGCACGACGGCTGGATGCAGCAGCATGTGGTCGAGGCGACCCTGCCGAACGGCAATCCGTTCCGGATGACGGCCTGCTGCGTGGTGCAGATGAAGGACGGCAAGATCACCCGCCTGGACGAATACCTCGACCCCGCCCAGGCCGCCGTTCTGAAAGACATCCGGAACTGACGGGCGCTGGATATGGCGCGCGCCTTCACCCTGCCGCCGGCGACGAACCCCCAATCGATCGGCGGACTAATCAACGTCCACGCCGGGCGCGATCCGGACTACCCCGCCCTGACCTGCGGCGACGTCACCCTGACACGACGCGAGTTGGCGGCCCGCATCAACCGGCGCGCCCGGGCCCTGGTTCGCGCCGGGGTCGGCCAGGACGACTTCGTCGCCATCGCCCTGCCCAACGGCACGGCCTTCATGGAGATCGCCTTCGCCTGCTGGGCCATCGGGGCGACGCCCGCGCCGGTGCCACATCGGCTGCCGCCTGTCGAGTTGAGCGCGATCCTCGAGCTGATGAGGCCTCGCCTGATCGTCGGTGACGTGTCCGCAGCCGACGCCGGCGCTACCGTCGTTTCGGAAGCCGACCTCTACGACGCTGACCTCTCCGCCGATCCCCTGGCAGAAGCGGTGGCCCGCTATGTGAAGGCCATTCCCAGCGGCGGCAGCACCGGTCGGCCGAAGGTCATCGTCGACCACGCCCCCGGCGCGCTGGATCCCGACGCGCCGAGCCTGGGCATGCAGAATGGGGACGCCGTCATCATCCCCGGCCCTCTCTATCACGCCGCCCCGTTCGGCTTCGGCTATCTCGCGCTGGCGGCGGGCTGCCACCTGGTGCTGACGCCGCGGTTCGACGCCGAGGAGACCCTGCGTCTGATCGAACGCCACAGGGGCGCCTGGCTCTATGTCGTGCCGACGATGATGCACCGGATCTGGGCCCTGGGCGAAGAGACGCGCTCCCGGTACGACCTTTCGTCGCTGGAGATCGTCTGCCACATCGCCGCCGCCTGCCCGATCTGGCTGAAGGAGAAGTGGATCGAATGGCTGGGCCCGGATCGGATCTGGGAGGGCTATTCCGGCACCGAGTCCATCGCCGCGACCCTGATCGGCGGCCGGGAATGGCTGGAGCACAAGGGATCGGTGGGCCGACTGGCGCCCACCACCCAGATCCGGTTCCTCGGCGAGGACGGTCTTCCGGTCGCCCCGGGCGAGATCGGAGAAATCTATTTCCTGCCCCCCGGCGGAAAGGGGTCGACCTATCATTATCTGGGCGCCGAACCGCGCGCCCAGGGCGAGTGGGAATCCTGCGGCGACCTCGGCCGCATGGACGAGGACGGCTATCTGTATCTGGCCGACCGACGCACGGATCTGATCATCTCCGGCGGCGCCAACATCTATCCGGCGGAGATCGAGGCCGCGATCGACGCCTGTCCCGGCGTCCTGTGCAGCGTCGTGGTCGGCCTGCCCGACGACGACCTGGGCCAGAAGGTTCATGCCATCGTCGAGGTGGTCGCCGATGCGGCTCCCGACGCCGAAACCCTGAGAAACTTCGTGGCCGAACGGCTGGTGCGCTACAAACTGCCTCGCACCTGGGAGATCACCACCGAACGTCTGCGCGACGACGCCGGAAAGGCGCGCCGGACGGCCCTGCGCGACGCCCGGATAGGCGCACAAGGCTGAACCGAAACGGCCCGCGAAGCCGACGCTTCGCGGGCCTGATCCTGACCGAGGATCCGCCTATTTCCCGGCGTTCGGATCCTGCATCTGGAAATAGTCGCGCCACCCGGTGATCCGGCCGTCAGCGCCGAAATCGATAATCCCCATATAGGGGTGCTGGACCAGGACGCAGTCGGCGTTGACATACTCCTCGCGCCCTTCGGTCAGCAGATGGCCGTCACGCTCGGCCCAGTGCTGGATCACCCAGGTGCCCGACGAGTTGTTCGCCCAGTATTTGCGGAAGAATTTCTCGACCCAGTCCAGCCCTTTCAGCGGCCGGGTGCCGACATGGTAGTGGTACTCGATAGCCGGGTCGAAGAAGGCCAGGACGGCGTCCATGTCCTGGGTCTTGATGGCGGCCTGCAGCCGCTCGATCACCTGGATTTTCGGCTCGCTCATGCTGCGGCGCCTTCCGGCTTGCGCGCCGGCGGCGCGATGACCGAGCCGTCGTAGTAGTCACGCATGCGGGCGACCTTGCCGTCGCGGAATTCGATCGCCTGCATGAAGGGGTTGCGGATCAGCCGATCCTCCCCGCGATTGTAGATCATCTCAACACCCTCGCAGAGGATCAGGTCGCCCTGTTCAACCATATGGGTGACGTTCCACTCCTGCTGGTCGAACGCCGCCTCATAGTTGCGGATGAACTTCCGCAGCTTCTCCTTGCTGGTGATCGGCTTGGCGTGCATCGACCAGTAGTATTCCATCTCGTCGTGCCACAGATCGACGAAGGTCTCGTGATCCTTGGCCTTTGACGCCGCCATCAAGGCGCGCAGCGTCTCCTGATTGCCGCTCATGGTCGTCTCCCTGCTTGTCGTTATTGATCCAACGCTATCACTCAAGTTTCGGTATGCAAGCGACTTTGGACCATTGACGCAAGTCTCTCGGAAAAAGTAAGTTTCAAATTGCCAGTGACCGTTGGGGGCGTTTCCATGGATCTCAGAGCCGCCAAGGGGCGACTGCGCCTACCTGCGATCGCCGCGCCGATGTTCCTGGTCTCCGGACCGGATCTGGTTCTCGCGGCCTGTCGCGCAGGCATCGTCGGGTCCTTCCCCGCCAACAACGCCCGCACCCTGGAGGTGCTGGACGACTGGATGGGCCGGATCAGCCGCGAACTGGCCGGGACCGACGCCCTGTGGGCGGTCAACGTCATGGTCCATCGCTCCTATGCGCGGACCGCCGAGGAGATGGAGCTGGTGCTCAGGCACCGGCCGCCGATCGTGATCACCGCGCTGGGCAGTCCGGCCGCGATCGTCTCGGCGGTGCAGGGCTACGGCGGGCTCGTCCTGGCCGATGTCAGTTCCGTCGCCTATGCGCGCAAGGCGGTCGCCGCGGGCGTGGACGGCCTGGTTCTCGTGGCAGCCGGGGCCGGCGGCCACACCGGTCCGTTGTCGGCCTTTGCCTTCGTCCCGGCGGTCAGGGCCTTCTTCGACGGTCCGATCGTGCTCGGAGGCGCCATTGGGTCCGGCCAGGCGATCCGGGCCGCCGAAATCCTGGGCGCCGACTTCGCCTATCTGGGCACGCGCCTGATCGCGGCTGAGGAGAGCATCGCCGAGCCGGGCTACAAGCAGATGATGGTGGAGGCGACGATCGACGACATCGTCCTGTCCGATGTTCTGACCGGCATGCCGGCCAACTGGCTGGCGCCGAGCCTGGTCGCCGCCGGATATGATCCCAAGGCCATGGGTCAGCGCGGCGAGATCGCGCTGGGCCGCCCCGAGACCACCGGCGCCAAACGCTGGCGCGACGTCTGGTCCGCGGGCCAGGGCGTCGATGCGGTGAAAGCGGTCGAGGGCGTGGCGGCCATCGTCGATACGCTGGAAGCCGAATACCGCGCCGCTGGATAGAGAACTTTCTGGTCGACAGGTCTCAGGTCGACAGGCGCTCCCGCCTCAACCGCAGACCGGCAGCCTCTCGATCCCACGTCTGGGCCGTGACGCCCTCGTTGCGCAGTTCGACCTTCTGGATCTTGTTGGTCGGCGTCTTCGGCAGTTCGGGCTCGACCCGGATGAACCGCGGCACCATGAAGTGCGCCATCCTCGGGATCAGGAACTCCGCCAGTTCGCGAGGGTCGATGACGGCGCCGGCCTTCGGCGCGACACAGACCATCACCTCCTGCTCTCCGCCGTCCAGGTCCACCCCATAGGCGGCGACCTCGCGCACCGCCGGATGCGCCCCGACCTCGATCTCAATTTCGACCGAAGAGATGTTCTCGCCACGCCGACGGATGGCGTCCTTCTTGCGATCGACGAAGAAGAACCGCCCCTCCGCGTCGCGGCGCAGCAAGTCGCCGGTGTGGAACCAGCCGTTGCGCCACGCCTGGGCCGTCGCCTCCGGATCGCCCAGATAGCCCTTGAACAGTTGCCACGGCTGGTCGGTCCGCACGATCAGTTCGCCGACCTCGCCATCGGGCAGTTCCCGATCGTTCTCGTCGACGATCCGGCACTCCACCCCGGTGCGCGGCCGACCACAGCTGGACAGCGTCTTTTCGTTGACCTCGGTGACGAGCGGCGAGGACACTTCGGTCATGTTGAAGCCGGAGGTGTAGTCGAACCCGAATCGCTCGGCGATCCGCATGGTGTCTTCCGACACCGGCGACAGGGTGCAGATGCGCAAGGGATTGTCGCCGTCGTCCGCGCGCGGCGGCTCTTTCGACAGAAAGGCCGTCAGGGCGCCGATCAGTCCGCTGCAGGTGGTCGAGCCCGTCTCCCTTACCTGATCCCAGAACCGACGGGTGTCGAAGGCCTCGAACAGCGCGATCGAGCCGCCGACGGCCAGGCCCGCCATGATCCCGGAAATCCCCCCGACGTGGAACATGGGCAGATTGACCAGCATCCGGTCCTCGCCGGTCATATAGCCATAGGTCACCCGCGCCGTCGTCCACTCCTGCACATAGGAAGTGACGACCGCCTTGGACGGCCCCGTCGTGCCCGAGGTGAAGATGATCACCGGCGTGTCCCAGGGCTGAACATCGACCGGCGCCGCCTGGGCCGGATCGCCGATCAGGGCCTCGTGAAGTTCGACAACGCAGGCGACCGGCGGTGCCACATTCGTCGGCGCGGTCAGGATCAACCGCTCCACCTCACCCAGCGAAAGACCCTCCAGCCGCCCCGCCAGTTCGGGATGGATGATCAGCAGCCGGGCCCCGGTCTTCGCCAGGGCGTGCTCCAGCAGACGGCCTCGAAAGCTGGTGTTGATCGGCGCCAGGGCCGCTCCGGCGTAGTTCGCCCCGAACCACGCCCGGACCAGAGCCGCCGAGTTCGGCGCCCAGGCCGCTACGACGTCGCCCGGCTTCACGCCCCGGGCCTGCAAGGCGGCCGCAGTCTCCAGCGACTTGCGCCGGGTCTCAGCCCAGGTCCAGGTTTCTCCCGTCTCGAACAGCAGGAAGACCTCGTCGGGTTTCTCATTCGCGAACCGGTCGATGAGGCGCGGCACGACGCAGTCGGCGGCCGTGGGAGCCTTGGGTTCGAACCACGGCGGATGAAACGCGGCCATCACGCCCGTACCCGATCCGGCCGTCCTGCCGACACCGCAGTCTCCTTTCCCATCGCCGCCATACCTAATCCTCACAACCCTGAAGTCGTCGGTCGGCCCTCGCCGACCCTGTGACCCGACTGTTGCACGATGTCCACATTAGTCTCGTTATGCAAGGGATAGGGGCTGCGACCACATCTTAACTTGCAAAAACAGATTTCTGGTTAGATGGTTCGTTTGCGAAAGTCTCTCTTCTACCGCTCAGAGGGAGACCGAACGCCGGAGGCGGCGACCCAGACGTCGCGCCACGCAACCAATGATCGGGCGTCGCATCGCCGGCGCCGGACGACAACAACGGGGTCAATCCCCGGGAGGGAAACGAGAATGCGTAGACTTGCCTTGGCATGCCTTGCGACCACCGCCCTGACGGTGATCGCGGCCCCCCAGTATGCATCCGCCCAGACGGCGCCCCAGAACTCTGAGCCAGTCGCAACCGTCGAGGACATCATTGTCACGGCCGATCGCCGCGCTCGCAGTCTGCAGGAAGTTCCCAGCGCCATCACCGCCGTCACCAGCGAACAGCTGGAACGCCAGCGGATCGTCGACCTCAACACCCTGGCCAACAGCGTCCCCTCCTTCAGCATGACCGAAGGGTCATCGCTGGGTAAGGAGCTGAACATCCGCGGCATCACCAGCGTCCGCATCATCGACGCCAGCGCCGAACCCTCGGTCGGCATGTTCGTGGACGAAGTCTACATCTCCCGCATGGGCTCGGCCTTCACCGATTTCTTCGACCTGGAGCGGATCGAGGTCATCCGGGGTCCGCAGGGCGTGCTGCTCGGCAAGAACGTGGTCGGCGGCGCCATCAGCGTCATCACCGCCAAGCCCCGCTTCGAACCCTCCGGCCAGATGACGGTCGGACTGGCCAACTACAACGGCTTCAACGCCAACGGCTACGTCACCGGCCCCCTCAGCGACAACTTCGCCGGGCGCTTCGCCTTCCAGGTCCGCAACCGCGACGGATATGGCGAGAATGTCGTGACCGATACCGATGTCGAGGACCTGAAATCGCATCAGGCGCGCGCCGAACTGCTGTACCAGCCGGACGACGGCCGGCTGCGGGCCTTGCTCACCGTGGACTACGGCTCATCGGAGTCGGCCGGTTCCGCCCGCACCATGACCGACGACCCCTTCGCCGCCGGCACCGGCGCCATCGCGGCCTGGCGCGCCGCCCAGGGCCTCGGCCCTCGCCAGACCACCAGCCCCCAACGCGAATACGCCAACCGCACCGGCGGCGGCGCCATGCTGCGGCTCGACTACGACTTCGACTGGGCCCGCCTCAGCTACATCACCGGCTATCGGACGTCCGAAGGCGAGATGGGCTACAACCAGCTGGGCACGGCCTCGCCGCCCGGACTGGCCGACACCTTCTACTATGCGGAAGACAAGCCCGAGACCCTGAGCCAGGAAATCCGGCTGGTCTCGCAGAACCCCGACAGCCGGTTCGACTGGATCATCGGCGGCTTCTATCAGCACGACAATGTCCAGCGCTTCGACGCCAACCGCGCGACGACCTATACAGCCATTCCCGCCCTCAGCGGCCACTTCATGTACACCAACGACGCCGAGCTCGACACCATGGCGGTGTTCGGTCAGGTCGGTTTCAAGATCACCGATCAGCTCAAGGCCACGGTCGGCGCCCGCTACACCAAGGACAAGAAGGGCGGCTACCGGACCGCGACCTGTCTCGAAGACGGCGGCGACGGTCTCTGCGTCGCGGCCCTGGTCCTGGCCGCCGGCCAGAGCTGGGCGTTCAACTACGAGCGCGAATGGGACGCCTTCACGCCGCAGGGCATCGTGGAGTACCGCCCCAACGACGACGTCATGCTGTACGCCAGCGTCGGCAAGGGCTTCAAGGGCGGCGGCTGGGACCACATCCCCGCCACCGAAGCCGGCGGCCGTATCGGCTATGATCCGGAGGAGGTCATCAACTACGAGATCGGCGCCAAGACCGATCTGTTCGACAACCGCGTCCGCCTCAACGTCGCGGCCTTCCAGATGGACTACAAGGATCTGCAGTCCCAGCAGCTGATCCTGGAATGCCTCTGCACCGTCACCAGCAACGCCGGCACCGCCAAGATCCGCGGCATCGAAGGCGAGTTCCAGTTCGCCGTCACCGACGCCCTGTTCCTGACCGCCTCCGGCTCCGTGCTCGACGCCAAATACGAGGACTTCGTCAGCTCGGCCGGCGTGGACTTCTCCGGCAACCGCATCCAGCGGTCGCCCGAGAACAAGTTCGATGTCGGCTTCACCTATGAGTTCGGCGAGGGCGCCTGGGATCGGGCTTTCAGCCTGAAGGCCAACTACACCCGCACCGGCGAGGCCTTCTGGGGACCTGAGAACACGATCAAGCAGGACGCCTTCGGCCTGGTCGACGCCTCGCTCCGCATCCAGCCGCCAGGCGCCGACTGGAACGTCACGGTCTGGGGCAAGAACCTGTCGGACGAACTCTACGCCGTCGCCGCCCAGACCTTCTTCGGCGACCTGATGAACTACTACGGCCCGCCGCGCACCTTCGGGGTGGACCTCCGCTATTCGTTCTAACCCCTGGGCATAGAACGAAAATCAGCCCGCGAGGCGCCGTCCTCGCGGGCTTCTCTTTGCGCCGTGGCCAGGCCCGGAAGCTTGGCTCCGGGCCTGGTGAAAATCAGGCTCGGGCTTCGTACTCCGACGCCTCGATGAAGCTCTTGCGGGCCGCGAAAAGCGACAGCAGGCCGAGGGGCACGACAATCGCCGAGACGATGCCGACCGCCTCGCCGATCCGCACCGGATCCTTCAGCCAATAGTCGCTGATGAGGGCCACGCCCGTCGGCCCGACGGTGAAGGCGATCAGATTGCCGATCAGCAGGTACAGCGCCATCACCCGCGCCCTCAGCCGGTTCGGCGCGATGGCCTGAAGACTGGGCGCCGGCAGACCCTGGGTCAGGCCGAAGGTGAAGCACATGGCCGCGATCCCGACCATGGCCCAGGTTCCGTCCGGAGCAAACGGCGCACCGACCGCGAACGGCAGCGCCAGAACAGATCCAGCCATAGCCACGCGCAGCACGGCGTCCTTTGCACCCCGCGTCGCCATATGATCCGACCACCAGCCGCCCAGCAGAATCCCCCCGGTGCTGAACACCAGCAGGATCATGCCGTAGACCGCGCCGACATGGCTCATCTGCCAGCCGTGCGCCCGCACCATGAAGGCCGGCGTCCAGGTCAAATAGGCCGCGACCGACACGCCGATCAGGGAATAGCCGAGCGACAGCAGGGTGAAGGGCAGCCACCGGCGGCGCAGAAAGGCCACCAGCGACGGCGCCGCCTCGCCGGCCGCGACCGGGCGCTCCTGGCGCTTGGGCTCCTTCACCGGCCACATCGCCAGCAACAGGATCGGTCCGGGCAGGCTGACCATGAGGAAGGCCAGCTGCCAGCTCTTCAACTCGCCGATCAGCGGCAGAGCCACCGGCGGCGCGGAGATGGCCCACTGGATCACCGCCCCGCCGATGATCAGCGCCAGACCGACCCCCATGATGGATCCGATGGCATAGACGCCCAGCGGCCGCGCGCGTCGGGCGGGCGGAAAGCTGTCGGCGATCATCGAATAGGCGGCGGGGGACAGCCCGGCCTCCCCCACTCCCACGCCGATCCGCGCCAGGAACAGGGTCAGGAAACTGTTGGCCATGCCGCAGGCCGCCGTCATGGCGCTCCAGAAGGCGATGCTGATCACGATCAGGCGTCGCCGCGAGCTACGGTCCGCGACCCAGGCGAAGGGTATCCCCATCACCGTATAGAACAGGGTGAAAGCCAGGCCGCTCAGCAGGCTGAACTGGGTGTCGGTGATGTTCAGGTCGCGCCGGACCGGCTCGACCAGCAGCGTCAGAATCTGGCGATCCACGAAAGCCACGGCATAGGCGGCCATCAGGATCAGCACGGTCGCCCAGGCGCGCCGGGAAGACGGCCAGTCGGGCGCCTCGGGGACAGCGACGGGCTCGGCGTGGCGAACGGTCTGATCCATGGGGCGTTTCCAGCAGGCTTTTTATAATGGACCGAATGTGTCTCGCTTTCGTCCAGTAATGCAAGTCGTTTGATTAGGGCGTTCAGCCGCGCCGCGGGCGCACCCCTCAAGCGATCCGCCCGACCGCAAGGGCATAGTCTGTTTACGAAAGCAAACTCCCCCGCTATTGCTTGCAAAACAAGACTAATAGGGAGAGCGACATGGCGCGGCGTCGGCTGACGATCACCGCCGTCCTGGTGGCCCTGATGGTCGCGCCCGGCGCGGCATGGGCCCAGACGGACACCCCCGGAGACGCGGCCGCGACCGATCCCGCCGTCATGGGCTGGATGGTCGGCTCGCCGCCTCCGCCCGAGCGTCAGATCCGCTTCCACGATCTCAGCTTCATGCGCTTCCCCCAGACCCGCTGGAGCTTCTCCCACTGGCGCGAGCTGTTCCCGACCGCCCCTATAGCGCGGGCCGAGAGCGCTCCCAGCCCACTTCCCCTCGCCCTGCGGAACGACATCGACGCGGTCGCCTTCACCCCGATCGGCGCCTCGGCTCCCGTCACCTGGGCCCAGTCCCTCGACCTGAACTACACCGACGGGATCCTGATCCTGCATCGGGGTCGGATCGTCTATGAGCGGTATTTCGGCGCCCTGACCCCGACGGGAAGCCACATCGCGCATTCGGTCACCAAGTCCTTCGTCGGCACGGCGGCGGCGATGCTGATCGCGGAGGGGCGTCTCGACCGCGATGCGCCCGTCGTCCGCTACATCCCGGAGCTCGGCGACAGCGCCTTCGCCGACGCCACCGTCGGCCAGGTGCTCGATATGACCACCGGCCTCGCCTACACCGAAGTCTATACCGACCCTGATTCCGACGCCTTCGCCTTCGTTCGGGCCGGCGGGATGATGCCGACGCCGCCGGGATACGACGGCCCCCGAACCTTCTTCGACTATCTCAAGACCGTGAAGAAGGCCGGTCAGCACGGCCAGGGCTTTACCTACAAGTCGGTGAACACCGAGGTGGCCGGCTGGCTGGTCTCCCGCGTCAGCGGCAAGCCCCTGGCCGAGGTGCTGAGCGAACGCTTCTGGCGGCCGCTGGGCATGGAAGGCGACGGCTATATCCAGGTCGATTCCAGCGGCGCGGGCTACGCCGCCGGCGGCCTGAATCTTCGCCTGCGCGATCTCGCCCGCTTCTGCGAAATGATGCGCGACGGCGGGCGCTTTAACGGACGCCAGATCGTCCCTGCCGCCGTCGTGGGCGAGATCGCGCGCGGCGGCGACCCGGAGGCCTTCAAGTCCGGCGGCTATCAGACCCTGCCCGGCTGGAGCTACCGCAATCAGTGGTGGGTGTCGCACAACGCGCACGGCGCCTTCATGGCGCGCGGCGTCTTTGGCCAGGCCTGTTACGTCGACCCGAAGGCCGAGATGTCGATCGTCCGCTTCGCCTCCAGCCCCCTGGCCAGCAACGCCCTGCTCGATCCGATGTCCCTGCCCGCCTATCAGGCCGTGGCCGAGCATCTGATGGCGACCGCCGCCCAACCCTGACGCCGCGAGACCTCTGATGACCGAAGCCTACATCATCGACGCCTGCCGCACGCCGCGCGGGATCGGCCGGGTCGGCAAGGGTGCTCTGGCGGGGATCCACCCGCACCATGTCGCCGCGACCGTCCTGGCCGCCATCGCCGAACGCAACACCCTCGACACCTCCGAGGTTGATGACGTCATCTGGGGCGTCAGCACCCAGACCGGCCCCCAGGGCGGCGATCTCGCCCGCATGGCGGTGCTGGACGCCGGCTTCGATCCGGGGGCCAGCGCCGTGACGCTGGACCGGTTCTGCGGCTCGGGAATCACATCCCTGAACCTCGCGGCGGCCCAGGTCATGTCCGGTATGGAGGACCTGGTCATCGCGGGGGGGACCGAGATGATGTCCTATTCGACCGCCGTGCCGCCGCCGATGCCCGACGCCGGCAATCTGCGCCTGCGCGAACGCCATCCCCAGGCCCTGCCCGGCGTCTGCGCCGACGCCATCGCCACCCGGGAAGGCATCGACCGCGCCGCCCTCGACGCCTTCTCGCTGGCCAGCCAGCAACGCGCCGATCACGCCATTCGCAACGGCCATTTCGACCGCGCCCTCGTCCCCGTGTATCGCGAGGACGGATCCCTCGCCCTGGATCGCGAAGAGTATCCGCGCCCGCAGACGACCCTGGAGGGGCTTTCCGGGCTGAAGCCCGCGTTCGAGGTCCTGGCCGACCTGCCATGCGAACCCGGCGGCCCCACCTTCGGCCAGTTGGTCCGGCGGAAATACCCCGGGCTGAAAATCGAGCACGTCCATCACGCCGGCAGTTCCTCGGGCGTGGTGGACGGCGCCGCCGCCCTGTTGCTGGCCTCGCCCGCCTACGCCGCCCGGCGCGGCCTGAAACCCCGCGCGCGCATCGTCGCCACCGCCAACGCCGGCGACTGCCCCACCCTGATGCTGAACGCGCCCGTCCCGGCGGCCCGCAAGGTGCTGGCGAAGGCGGGCCTCACGACCGACGACATCGACCTGTTCGAAGTCAACGAGGCCTTCGCCGTCGTGGCCGAGAAGTTCATCCGCGACCTGCGGCTGGACCACGATCGGGTCAATGTGAACGGCGGGGCCATCGCCCTGGGCCATCCAATCGGCGCCACCGGCGCCATGCTGATCGGCATGATGGTCGATGAGCTGGAGCGCCGCGATCTGAAGCGCGGTCTCGTCACCATGTGCGCCGCCGGCGGCATGGCCCCGGCCGTCATCATCGAGAGGATCTGATCATGGCGGCCGACGCCTTCCGCACGCAGGTCCGCGACTGGATCGCCGACCACTTTCCCACGGCTCTCGCCGGACGCGGCGTCCCCACGGACGACGAGATTCTGGACGATGATCGCCTGGCCTGGCGGGCCGCCTTCGGCGCCACCGGCTGGGGCGTCCCGACCTGGCCGACCGCCTACGGCGGCGCCGGGCTCGGGCGGGCGGAGGCGCGAATCATCGCCCAGGAATTGACCGCCGCCCACGCCTACAATCCCATCGGCGGCATGGGCGTCATCATGCTGGGGCCGACCCTGCTGGAATACGGCACGGAACTGCAGAAACTGCGTCACCTTCCGCCCATCGCGCGCGGCGAGATCCGCTGGTGTCAGGGCTTTTCGGAACCAGGCGCCGGCTCCGACCTGGCTTCGTTGCAATGCCGGGCCGAGGACAGAGGCGATCATTTTCTCCTGAACGGCCAGAAGATCTGGACCAGCTACGCCGATCTCGCGGACTGGTGCTTCTGCCTGGTCCGCACCGACACTTCGAAAAAGCAGGGCGGCATCTCCTTCGTCCTGTTCGACATGC
This sequence comes from Brevundimonas sp. VNH65, assembly GCF_049445955.1. Classification (NCBI taxonomy): domain Bacteria; kingdom Pseudomonadati; phylum Pseudomonadota; class Alphaproteobacteria; order Caulobacterales; family Caulobacteraceae; genus Brevundimonas; species Brevundimonas sp. VNH65. The sequence continues at coordinate 103,111 of NZ_JBMSDX010000003.1, forward strand.
GCCAGTCAGGCGTCGAGGTCAGGCCCATCCGGTTGATCTCCGGCGACTCGCCCTTCTGCGAGACCTTTCTCTCCGACGTCAGGGCCGAGAAGGACGATCTGGTCGGAGACCTCAACGGCGGCTGGGGCATCGCCAAGCGGCTGCTTCAACACGAACGGTCCGCCATCTCCGACAGCGGCGACATCATGGCCGGCGGCGTCTCCCTGGTCGAGATCGCGCGCGAGGCGGTGGGCCTCGACGACGACGGACGCCTGGCGGACCCGGACCTTCGCGCCCGGATCATCCAAAACGAGATGGAACAGAAGCTGGTCGAACTGACCCTCGCCCGCGTCGCGGCGGAAGCGCGCGCCGGTCACGTCGGCGGATCCGCCAGCTCCATCCTCAAGAACGCCGGCGTCCGCGCCTTTCAGGACCGGGCCGAACTGATCGTCGAGGCCAAGGGCCTTCAGGGATTGGGCTGGGAGGGCGACGGCTTCTCAGAACAGGAGCTGACGCTGGTTCGAGAGTGGCTGCACGGCAAGGCCTGGTCGATCTTCGGCGGCAGCGACGAGGTCCAGAACAACATCATCGCCAAACAGATCCTTGGACTGCCCTCGTGAAGGCCTTGCTCAGCCACGCGGCCGGCGGGCCGGAGACTCTGGTGCTCGAGGATCGCCCGACGCCGACGCCGGGACCGGGCCAGGTGCGGGTCGCGGTGCGCGCCTGCGGCGTCAACTTCCCTGACACCCTGATCATTCAGGACCTCTACCAGATCAAACCCGAACGCCCCTTTTCGCCGGGCGGCGAGATCGCCGGTGTGATCACGGCTGTCGGCCAAGGCGTCGAGGGATTGGACATCGGCCAGCGCGTCCTCGCCGTGCCCGGCTGGGGCGGCATGGTCGAGGAAATCCTGCTGGACGCCGCCGCCGTCATTCCGATCCCGGACGCCATGCCGTTCGACGAGGCGGCGGCCTTCCTCGCCACCTACGGCACCTCCTACTATGGACTGAAGCGGCGCGGTCGTCTGACGAAGGGCGAGACCCTGCTGGTGCTGGGCGCGGCCGGGGGCGTCGGTCTGGCGGCGGTCGAGCTCGGCGTCGCCCTGGGGGCACGGGTGATCGCCGCGGCCTCCAGTCAGGACAAGGTCGATCTGGCCCTGTCCCGCGGCGCGGCCGGCGGGGTGGTCTATCCGACCGGCCCCTTCGACCGGGACGGCGCCAAGACCCTGGCGGCGGTGTTCAAGGAGGCGGTCGGCAAGGGCGGGGCCGACGTCTGCTACGACGGGGTTGGCGGCGACTACACCGAGGCGGCCCTGCGCTGCATGGCCTGGGAGGGGCGCTTCCTGATCGTCGGCTTCCCCGCCGGCATCGCCCGCATCCCGGCCAATCTGACCCTGGTGAAGGGTTGCGACGTGATCGGCGTCTTCTTCGGCGCGGCCGTGGCCCGCGATCCCGAGGCGTACCGGCGCGACGTCGCCGAGCTTTTCGACCTGTACGCGGCCGGCGCGATCCGGCCCCACATCACGGCCCGCTATCCGCTGGATTGCGCCACCGAGGCCCTGACCCATCTGGCGACCCGCAAGGCCAAGGGCAAGGTCGTCATAACCATGGACGAGGACCCCCGCTGATGGTTCTGGACGACATGCAGAAGATCGTGCTGGACACCGCGCGCGAGTGGACACGCGACCGGATGCCGGTCTCCGCCTTCCGCGCCCTGCGGGATCGCGGCGAGCCGCGCGGGTACGACCCGGCGATCTATGCCGAGCTCGGCGACCTGGGCTGGTGCGGCGTCGCGGTCCCGGAGGCGCACGGCGGCTCGGGCCTGGGCTATCTGACGCTCGCGCTGATCCTGGAGCAGATGGGTCGCACGGTCGGGGCCAGCCCCCTCCTCTCGACCGCGATCGTGGCGGACGCCCTCGTGCGGGGCGGAACAGAGGCCGTGCGCGACGTCTGGCTTCCGCGCCTTCTCTCCGGTCAGGCCGTGGGCGCCCTCGCCGTCGATGAGGGTCCCCGCCATGCGCCCGACGCGATCGGCGCCGTCGCTGTGAAGACGGGCGACGGCTGGCGGCTGGACGGCGTCAAGCGGTTCGTCACCGAAGGCCTGGGCGCCGACCTGCTGATCGTGGCCGCCCGTACCGACGACGGGATCGCCCTGTTCGCCCTGGACGCGGGGGCTGAAGGGCTCTTGCGCACGCCGCGTCGCCTGACCGACCAGCGCGGACACGCGGACCTGACGCTGGACGGCGTCCTGGCGCCGGAGCACGCCTGCCTGGCCCAAGGGACCGGAGACGCCGCCCTGATCGACACCCTGCTGGACCGCGCCCGGGCGCTGACGGCGGCGGAACTGCTCGGCCTCGCCGTCGGCGCCTTCGAGATGACGGTGGAATACCTGAAGGTCCGCGAGCAGTTCGGCCAGAAGATCGGCGCCTTCCAGGCCCTGCAGCATCGGGCGGCCCACCTGCATACCCGGCTGGAGCTGACCCGATCCGCAGTCCTCGCCGCCCTGCTGGCCATCGACGACGGGTCTGGGGACATCCCACGCCTGGTCGCCCTGGCCAAGGCGACGGCCTCCGAAACCGCCAATCTCGCCACCCGCGAGATGATCCAGATGCACGGCGGCATCGGTATGACAGACGATCACGACGCCGGCTTCTACATCAAACGGGCGCGGGTCCTGGAGGCGACCTGGGGCGGCGCCGCCTTCCATCGCGAACGCTATGGCCGGATGATCGGCGTCTGAGGTTTCGTCGGCGTCATGCCAGCGACTGCGGCCCCAGGTCCGACAGCGACCGCGCCCCGGTCAGGGTCATGGCGACGCGCATTTCCTTCTCGAACAGGTCGAGAAGCCGGCTGACCCCCGCCTCGCCGCCCGCCGCCAGCGCATAGACGAAGGCCCGGCCGATCATCACCGCATCGGCGCCCATCGCCCGCGCCCGAACCACGTCCAGCCCGTTCCGCACGCCGGAGTCCATCAGGATCTTCAGCCTGCCCTTCACCGCTTCGGCGATCGGCGGCAGGGCGCGGGCCGACGACAGCACCCCGTCGAGCTGCCGCCCGCCGTGGTTGGAGACGACGATCCCGTCCGCGCCGAAAGCGACCGCGTCCCGCGCGTCCTCGGGATCGAGGACGCCCTTGATGATCATCGGCCCGTCCCAGGCGTCCCGGATCCACTCCAGGTCCTTCCAGGCGATCGAGGGATCGAAATTCCCGGCCAGCCAGCCGATATAGTCGGCCAGGCCCGTCGGCTTGCCGAGATAGGCCGAGACATTGCCGAGGTCGTGAGGCGTTCCGCGCGCGCCCACGTCCCAGGCCCAGGCCGGATGGGTCATGGCCTGCACCATCCGCCTGATCTCGGCGTTGGGGCCGCTCATGCCGGAATGGGCGTCGCGATAGCGTGCGCCCGGCACCGGCATGTCGACGGTGAAGACCAGGGTCTTCACCCCCGCCGCCTTCGCCCGGTCCAGCACATTCCGCATGAACCCCCGGTCGCGCAGCACGTAAAGCTGAAACCACATCGGCCGCTCGATCGCGGGCGCGACCTCCTCGATGGGACAGACCGAAACGGTGGACAGGGTGAACGGCACGCCGCGGGACGCCGCCGCCTTCGCCGCCTGCACCTCTCCGCGCCGCGCGTACATGCCCGTCAGTCCGACCGGCGCCAGGATGACGGGCAAGGCCAGCCTCTCGCCGAACAGGTCAACCGACAGGTCCAGACCTTCAGACCCTCTCAGAACCCGCTGGCGCAGGGCGACCTGCGACAGGTCCGCGACGTTCCGCGCCAGGGTCTGCTCGGCATAGGCCCCGCCGTCGATATAGTGGAACAGGAACGGCGGAAGCTTGCGCCGCGCCGCCTCGCGGAAATCGCCGGGCGAGGAAATGATCACGCCGGGGCGTCCCTATTGGAAGTTGGCGAAGGCGCCGCCGTCGACCAGAAGCGCCGCGCCCGACATATAGCCCGCCATGTCCGAGGCCAGGAAGGCGACCACCGAGGCGATGTCCTCCGGCCGGCCCAGACGCCCGAGCGGGATGCGGCCCTCCATATATCTGCGCTTATCAGGGTCGGCGAGGTCGTCCTTGTTGATGTCGGTGGCGACCGTTCCCGGGAGGACGGAGTTGCAGCGGATGCCGTGCTTGCCCAACGCCACCGCGCAGGACTGCATCAGGCTGTGCACCCCGGCCTTGGTCGGGGTGTAGTGAGTCTGCATCTCCCCGCCGACGAGGGCAGAGATCGAGCTGATGGCGACGATCGAACCGCCGTCACCTTGTCTGACCATCTGGTTGGCGGCGGCCTGAACCATGAAATAGGCGCCGTGGAGGTTGACCTCCATCGTCCGGCGCAGGGTTTCGGCCGGCATGTCGAGAAAGGCGTGGAACGGACAGATGCCGGCGTTCGACACGAAGACGTCGACCCGGCCGAGAGCCGAAACGGCGGCGTCTACAAAGGCCGTCGCGCTCTCCGGCTGGGCCACGTCGCCATCGACCGCGATCGCCCGACGTCCCAGCGCCTCGATCTCGGCCACCACCCCGGCCGCCGCCCCGGCGTCGCGATAGGTGTTGATCGCGACATCCGCCCCCTGACGCGCGGCCTCGATCGCCGTCGCCCTGCCGATGCCCCGCGATGCGCCCGTGATCAGGACGACCTTGTTCTCAAGCAGCATGGAGGCTCCGGCGGTGGCTTCGGTTCAGGATTTCGGCGCCCAGCCCAGGTCGGTGCTGATGGCGTCGGCGGCGTCGGTGACAGTCTTGGTCAGTTCGGCCATGCGGGCGTCGGACATGTACTGCGCCGCCGACGAGACGCTGAGAGCGGCCACGATCTTGCCGTCCACGCCGCGAATCGGGGCTGCGACGCAGCGGATCTGATCCTCGTTCTCTTCCAGGTCGAAGGCGTAGCCCTTCTGGGCGTAGCCACGCATCCGCTCCAGCCACACGGCGCGCGCCGCCGAATCGAACGGCGCGCCCTCCGGCGCATAGAAGTCGGTCCATTCCGGCTCGGTCTTGTCCAGGATCAGGGCCTTGCCCAGGCCCGTCGAGGCGATCGGATGCCGCTCGCCCAGCCGCGACCCGATATTGATCCGTCGCCGCCCGGGCACCTTGTCCAGATAGAGGGCGTGACGTCCGTCCAGCACGCCGAGATGGACGGTGTCCTCCGTGGCGGCCGACAGTTGCTCCAGCCAGGGCCGCGCCACGCGGGGCAGATGCATCTGCTGGCTGGCCGCATGGCCGAGCTCCAGCAGCTTGGGCCCCAGCGAATAGCCCTCGCGCGGGCGGAACGACAGCAGACGCCGGTCCACCAGGGCCGAGGCCAGGCGGTGCGTCGTGCTGCGGGTCAGATCCAGCTTCTCGGAAAGTTCGGCCAGCGGCAGTGAACCGTCGATCAGGGCGTCAATGACGTCGAGGCCGCGCAGCAGGGTCTGGCTGCCGGAGGCCTTGCCTCCCGCCTCCTCGACGCCTTCACTGTCGATCATTGCAGTCTTGATTGACGCCATTCGTCCCATCTCGTAATCCTCTTTCCCAGAATGTAGCAAAACACGCAAGCCGACCATCCTGACAGGGTCGACTTTGACGGGTCGCACGGAGAAACGCCAGTGAAATCCCGCATTATGGGAACCGGTGACCAGGACGCGAGCCTGATCCAATGAGCCGTCTTCCGAAGATCAGACATGTCCGCGCCTTCGTCGTGAAGAACGACGGAACGGGCGGCGGCGCCGACTACCACGACCAGGGCGACGGCCATTGGATCGACGACCACATCGCCACGCCGATGGCGAAGTACCCCGAGTACCGCCAGAGCCGTCGGAGCTTCGGCATCAATGTTCTGGGCACCCTGGTCGTCGAGATCGAGGCCGAGAACGGCGTCGTCGGTTTCGCGGTTACCACCGGCGGCGAACCCGCCGCCTACATCGTCGAGAAGCACCTGGCCCGCTTCCTCGAGGGCCGCGATCCGTCCGAGGTCGAGAAGATCTGGGACCAGATGTATTTCTCGACCCAGTACTATGGCCGCAAGGGTCTGGTGGTGAACGCCATCTCCGGCGTCGATCTGGCGCTGTGGGACCTGCTGGGCCGCCTGCGCCAGGAGCCGGTCTTCGCCATGCTGGGCGGCCCGGTCCGCGACGAACTGACCTTCTACGCCACCGGCGCCCGGCCGGACAAAGCCAAGGAACTGGGCTTCATCGGCGGCAAGATGCCCCTGCACCACGGCCCGGCCGAAGGCGAGGAGGGTCTGCGCAAGAACCTCGCCGAACTCGAAGCCATGCGGAACGCCTGCGGCGATGACTTCTGGCTGATGTTCGACTGCTGGATGGCGCTGGACCTGAACTACGCCACCCGTCTGGCGCACGAGGCGCACAAGTTGGGGCTGAAGTGGATCGAGGAGGCGCTGAGCCCCGACGACTACTGGGGCTATCAGGCGCTGAAGAAGAACGCCCCAAAGGGCATGCTGGTCACGACCGGCGAGCATGAGGCGACCCGCTGGGGCTTCCGCATGCTGCTGGAAATGGAATGCTGCGACATCATCCAGCCGGACGTGGGCTGGTGCGGCGGCGTGACCGAACTGATCAAGATCTCCGCCATGGCCGACGCTAAAGGCGTGCTGATGATCCCGCACGGATCGTCGGTGTACAGCTACCACTTCGTCGTCACACGCCATAACAGCCCGTTCGCGGAGTTCCTGATGATGGCCCCCGGCGCCGATGAGGTCGTGCCGATGTTCCATCCGCAACTGATCGGCGAACCCGTGCCCGTGAACGGTCGGCTCAAGGTTCCGGATGCGCCCGGCTTCGGCGTCGAACTGAACCGCGACATCGCCCTCCACCGCCCCTACGCGCGCTGACCCCTCCTCCCGACGAGATCGACTGATGAAACTGCTCCGCTACGGCCCAAAGGGTCAGGAAAAGCCCGGACTGCTGGACGCCGAGGGCCGCATTCGCGACCTGTCCGGCGTCGTCGCCGACATCACGCCGGATCTGCTGTCGGCCGAAGGGCTGGCGAAATTGGCCGCGATTGACACCGGTTCCCTGCCCGTCGTCGAAGGTCAGCCTCGCTACGGCGTGCCGGTCAACGGCTCGCGCAAGTTCATCGCCATCGGCCTGAACTTCGCCGACCACGCGGCGGAATCGAACCTGCCGATCCCGTCCGAGCCGGTCGTCTTCACAAAGGCCATCTCCTGCCTGAATGGCCCCAACGACGACGTCGTCATCCCGCGCGGCTCGCTGAAGACAGACTGGGAAGTCGAACTGGGCGTCGTCATCGGCAAGGCGGCATCGTACGTCACCAAGGAAGAGGCGCTCGACCATGTCGCCGGCTACGTCCTGATCAATGACGTGTCCGAACGCGCCTTCCAGATCGAGCGCGGCCCGACCTGGGACAAGGGCAAGGGCTGCGACACCTTCGGCCCCGTCGGCCCCTGGCTGGTGACCAAGGATGAGGTCGGCGACGTCCAGAACCTGGACATGTGGCTCGACGTCAACGGCAAGCGCGTCCAGACCGGCAACACCAGGACCATGATCTTCACGGTCGCCGAGATCGTCTCCTACCTGTCCGAGTTCATGACCCTGGAACCCGGTGATCTCATCACCACCGGCACGCCTCCGGGCGTCGGCCTCGGCCAGAAGCCGGAGCCCTGGTATCTGAAGGCCGGAGACACTGTCCGCCTCGGCATCGAGAAACTCGGGGAACAGGGCCAGACCTTCGTCGCGTGGTCCCGATGAGCAGCTATTCCGGACGTTTCGCGGGCCGCACGGCCGTCGTCACCGGCGGCGCCTCGGGCCTGGGCAAGGCTTCGGCCGCCCGCATCGTCGCCGAGGGCGGCAAGGTGATCCTCTGGGATCTCAACGCCGACGCCCTGAAGGCCGCCGCGGCCGAGGTCGGCGCCGTCGCCGTCACCGCCCTCGACGTCGCCGATCCCGAGGCGGTCCAGGCCGCCGCCGAGACCGCCAACGCTATCCTGGGTCGGATCGACATTCTGGTCGCCTCGGCGGGCATCACCGGCGCCACCGTGCCGGTGCCGGAATTCCCGATCGACAGCTGGCGGCGCGTCATCGACATCAATCTGAACGGCGTCTTTTATTGCTGCCGCGCCATCGTGCCCTTCATGCTGGCCAATGACTACGGCCGCATCGTCAATGTGGCCTCGGTCGCGGGCAAGGAAGGCAATCCGAACGCCAGCGCCTATTCGGCGTCCAAGGCCGGCGTCATCGGCTTCACCAAGTCGCTGGGCAAGGAACTGGCCGGCAAGGGCGTCATCGCCAACAGCCTGACCCCCGCCACTTTCGAGAGCCCGATCCTGGAGCAACTGCCCCAGAGCCAGGTCGACTACATGCGCTCCAAGATCCCGATGGGCCGCCTCGGCGAGGTCGAGGAGAGCGCCGCCATGGTCTGCTTCATGGCGTCCGAAGAGTGCAGCTTCACCACCGCCTCGACGTTCGACACGTCGGGCGGCCGCACGACCTACTGAGGTCGGGCGGGTGGCGTCGGACCTTCGCATCGTCGATCCCCACGTCCATCTGTGGGACCTGTCCCGCGCACGCTATGGCTGGCTGCAGGACGATCCCCTGCCGAACAATCCGGCGGGGGACATGTCCCCGATCGCGCATCGCGACTATCTGCTGCCCGACTATCTGGCGGACACGGCCGGCTGGAAGGTCGAGAAGATCGTCCACGTCGAATGCGGCATGCCGATCGGGGCGCAACTGGCCGAAACCGACTGGCTGCAAGGCCTGGCGGACGCCTGTGGCTATCCCCAGGCGATCGTCGCGGGCGCCGACCTGCTTGATCCCGATCTCGACGCCCTGCTCGAAGCCCACGCGGCCCGGCCAAATGTGCGGGGCGTCCGCCAGATCGTCTGCTGGCACGACGATCCGTTGAAGACCTACCAGCCGCGCGACCTGCTGCCCGACCCGAAATGGGTCGAGGGGTTCGCCAAACTGGCCCGGCACGGTCTGTCCTTCGACCTGCAGCTCTATCCGTCCCAGATGGCGACCGCCGCCATCATCGCCGCCCGCCATCCCGACATCCCCCTGATCATCAATCACGCCGGCCTGCCGAACGACCGCGACGAGGCAGGTATGGAGCGCTGGCGCACCGGCCTGCGCCTGCTCGCGGCCCAGCCGCAGATCTCGATCAAGATCTCGGGCCTGGGCATCACCGACCGCGCCTGGAGCGTCGAATCCATCCGCCCGATCGTTCTGGAGTGCATCGACGCCTTCGGGACCGACCGGGCCATGTTCGCCTCCGACTTCCCGGTCGAAAGCGTCCACGGGACCTTCGACGCCTTCTATTCCGCCTTCGACGCCACCACCGCCGACTTCTCGGTCGATGAGCGCGACCGCCTGTTCGCCGCCAACGCCGAGGCGATCTACCGCATCTGATTTCATCCGCCGACGCCGCACGAAGACGGTCAGGCCCGAGGAACCCGAGGACGACATGAGCATCGAAACCGACGCCGCCCACACGCCCGGCGGACTGGCCAGACCGGATGGAAACCTGCGCGGCCCCCTGGCCTTCGCCATCGCCTGCTTCCTGATCTGGGGCCTCGCCTACGGGCTGCTGGACGTGCTGAACAAGCATTTCCAGGAAACGCTGAGCATCAGCCACGCCGACAGCGCCTGGCTCCAGATCGCCTACTTCGGCGCCTATCTGCTGCTGTCGATCCCGGCGGGCATGCTGCTCCAGGCGCGCGGCTACAAGTTCGGCATCGTGGCCGGCCTGGGCGTCACGGCCGTCGGCGCCCTGCTGTTCATCCCGGCGGCGGGCGCGGGCGGCTTCCTGCCCTTCGTCGGTTCGATGTTCGTCCTGGCCGCCGGCCTGTGCCTGCTCGAGACCTCGGCCGATACCTACGTCAACGTGCTGGGTGATCCGGCCAAGGCGCCCCAGCGTCTGAACCTGGCCCAATCCTTCAATGCCCTCGGCGTCTTCTTCGGCCCCCTGATCGGCGGCGCGGTCTTCTTCAGCCCGACCACGACCGAGGCCCTGGGCGGCGCCACCCGCTCCATCCAGATCGTCTACGGCCTGATCGCCCTGGGGGTGGTCCTGTTCGCCCTGGCGGTGTGGCGCGCCCGCCTGCCGGAAACCGGTCTGGCCGATCACGGCGCGGACGAGGTCGGCGGCGTGGCCAGGCCCCTGTCGCAACAGCCCCACTTCGTCTGGGGCGTGGTCACCCAGGCCCTCTACATCGGCGCCCAGGTCGGCATCGGCGCCTTCTTCATCAATCTGGTGACCCAGAACTGGCAGGGCCTGTCCAGCCAGCAGGGCGCCTTCATGCTGTCGCTCGCGGCCATCGGCTATCTGGTCGGCCGCTTCGCCGCCACCGCCCTGCTGCTGCGGGTCAAGCCGCGCACGCTCCTGACCACCTATGGCGTGGTCAATGTCCTTCTGACCCTGATCGTGGCCGCCGGCATCGACAAGGTGTCGCCGATCGCCTTGATCGCGGTCTTCTTCTTCATGTCCACCATGTTCGCCACCATCTTCGCCCTCGGCACCCAGGGCCTGGGTTCGGCGACCAAGCGGGCCTCGTCCCTGATGGTCATGGCCATCGGCGGCGGCGTGCTGCTGCCCTGGCCGATGGGCAAGATTTCGGACCTCTACGGCGCCAACGTCGCCTTCCTCCTGCCCGCCGCCTGTTTCCTGATGGTCGCCTGGTACGGCTGGAAGGGCGCCGGCCTCGGCCGGACGGAGGCCTCGTGATGCTCCGGCTCCGCCCGCTTCTGCTCGCCGCCACCCTGCTGGTTCCCATCGCCGCCTGCGCCCACGCAGAACCGACGCCGGCCGCCGCCGTGGCCCAGGCGCCCACCGCCCGCATCGACCGACAGGCCCTGGTCACGCGCCACAATGTGACCCAGACCGCCGTCGACCGGCACGCGCCCGTGATGCTAGGCAACGGCGACATCGGCTTCACGGCCGACATCACCGGCCTGCAGACCTTTCCGGAACAATATTCCGAACTCGCGCCCTTGCTGACCATGGCGCAATGGGCCTGGCACAGCTTTCCCAATCCCGAGCGCTACACCGAGCAGAGCGGCCTGATCAACGTGGAGGTGCCGGGGCGCGGGCCGCAACCCTATGCCTGGATGAAGTCCTGGTCGGACGCCGAGACCAATCCGGCCTACACCTGGCTGCGCGCCAATCCGCACCGCTTCTCGCTGGGCCGCATCGCCCTGACAGACGGCGAGGGACAGGCGCTGGACTTCAGCAAGGTCGCCGACACCCGCCAGACCCTGGACCTGTGGACCGGAACCCTGACCAGCCGCTTCACCTATGACGGCGCGCCGGTCGAGGTCGTCACCCGCGTCCATCCCGCGCTCGACGCCGTGGCGGCGGACATCCGGTCTCCCCTGATCGCGGATGGGCGACTGACCGCCGTCGTGCGCTATCCGGGCGTGGCGCCCGCCATCAATCCCGACCCGTCGAACTGGACCGAGCGCGGCCGCACCGACGTCCTGGCCCGTTCCGCTGACGCCGTCACCGTGCGCCGGACGATCGACGAGACCGCCTATGTCTCGCGCATCGCCGCCAACGGAAGCGTGACCGCTGCGGGCGCGCACGACTTCCAAGCGGTCGCCGCCTCCGGCGATCGCCTCAGCCTGACCGTCGACTACGCACAGGCGCAACCCGCCGTCGCCCTGCCGTCCACGGCGGAGACAGGCCCGGCCACGGCCGACCACTGGCGCGATTTCTGGACGCGCGGCGGGGCCGTCGATTTCACGGGTTCCACCGACCCACGCGCCGCCGAACTGGAACGCCGCGTGGTCCTGTCCCAGTACCTGTCGGCCGTGAACGGCGCCGGCGAACTGCCGCCCCAGGAAGAGGGTCTGTTCTCCAACTCCTGGTTCGGGAAATTTCATCTCGAGATGCACCCCTGGCATCAGGCCTGGCAGGCCATGTGGGGTCACGCCGACCTGCTGGAACGCAGCCTGCCCTGGTATCTGGGCAACCTCGACAACGCCCGCGCCGAGGCCGCGCGCCATGGCGTCAAGGGCGCATGGTGGCCCAAGATGACCGGGCCGGAGGGCCGCAACAGCCCCAGCCTCGTCTCGCCCTTCATCATGTGGCAGCAGCCGCATCCGATCCTGCTGGCCGAACTGGTCTGGCGCGCGGACAAGGACCGGGCGACGCTGGACCGCTATGCCGAACTGGTCGAGGCCTCGGCCGACCTCCTGGCCTCCTGGCCGCTGGATCGCAACGGCCGGATGGACCTCGGCCCGCCCATGATCCCGGCTCAGGAGAACTATGATCCCCTGACCACTGCCAATCCGACGTTCGAGGTCGAGTATTTCCGCTGGGCCCTGTCGACGGCCCAGGCCTGGCGCGAACGGCGCGGTCTTGCACGCAATCCGGACTGGGACCGCGCCCTGGCCCGGATCGCGCCGCCGGCGATGAAGGACGGCCTCTATCTGCCGACCGACAGCACGCCGGACTTCTGGGACATCGCCGGCTCGGACGCCTGTCGCGAACATGCGTCGGCGCCCCAGTGCAAGAACCGCGACCACCCCTCCTTCCTCATGGCCTACGGCTTCATCGCCGGTCAGCGGATCGACCGCGAAGCCATGCGCCGCACCTTCGAAGCGGTCGAGACGAACTGGGACATTCGCCAGACCTGGGGCTGGGACTTCCCGATGATGGCCATGACGGCCGCCCGTCTGGGCGAACCGGAGAAGGCCGTCGACTGGCTGTTCGCCGATCTGAAGAACAACCAGTGGGGTCCGACCGGCATGACCCCGCGCGTCCACCTGGATGAACACGCTGACGAGCTTGTGCCGGTTTCGGCCGGGGCCGGCGGCGTGGCCATGACGGTCAATCCCGACGGCGCCGGATACCGCCGCGCGGCCGAGACCTACTTCCCCTCCAACGGCTCCCTGCTGTGGGCTGTGGGCCTGATGGCGGGCGGCTGGGACGGCTCGACCGGACATGCCCCCGGCTTCCCGAAGGACGGCTGGACCGTCCGCGTCGAGGGCATCAAGCCCGCCCCCTAAGCTTTTCCCCGAGCGACCAGACAAGAAAGAGGAACGCCCCATGACGACGACCTCCCGCCGCTCCGCCCTCAAGGCCCTGCTGGCCGCCCCCGCCGCCGCAGGGGTCGCCGCCGGCGCCTCGACCGCGACCGCCCGCCAGTATCTGTCGACCAACGCCCCCCTGCCCCCGCCGGGTCAGGTCCCGACCTGGCCGGCGCCCAACACTGCGCCTCCCTCGGTTCAGGCGACGCCCGTCCCGCATCAACCGCACTGGGACGGCCCCATCCCGAGCGACTGGATCGATGCAAAGACCGGCCACCGCATCCGCCGCGTCACCCCCGATGGCGGCGGCAAGCCCTATTTCTACAAGAACATGTTCCTCCCGGGACGCGACGGCCACGCCGACCGCATGGTCATCTCCACGCCCCAGGGCATCACCCTCGTCGATCTGGCGACCTGGACGCACACGGTTCTGGTCCCCGGCCGGGATGCCGACCTGATGTTCACCGGGCGGCTGGGTCGCAACGTTTACTACTCGGTCACCGAACCGGCCGACGCCCAGCTGATGGACCGCAGCAAGACCTTGTTCTCCATCGACGCCGACACGCGAGAGGTCCGCCGCATCGCCCGAATTCCCAACGGAAACGTCAATTCGGTGAACGCCGACGAGACGCTGCTTCTCGGCTTCGTGGCCTACGATTCCCAGCCGCTTCAGCCGACCGTCCGCGACCCGCGCAACCGCCGCTTCGATCAGGCCGAATATGAGGCCAACGGACCGGACGGCCGCCCGCTGAACTTCGCCCGCGCCAAAGGCGTGCGCATGCTGCAACGCTGGGCCGCCCGCTATCCGATGGAGATCTTCGTCATCGACATCGCCACCGGCGAGCGCCGCGTCATCCACAAGACCAACGAGTGGATCGGCCACACCCAGTTCTCGCCGACCGACCCCCAGCGGCTGATCTTCTGCCATGAAGGCCCGTGGCATCGGGTCGACCGCATGTGGACGATGAAGGCCGACGGCACCGACCTGCGCAAGACGCATCAGCGGACGATGAACTTCGAGATCTTCGGCCACGAGTGGTTCAGCCCGGACGGTCGGCACGTCCACTATGACCTCCAGACCCCGCGCGGCCAGGTGTTCTGGGTCGCCTCCGTCGATCTGGAGACCGGCCGGCGGGTCTATCGCCGGGTCGAACAGAACGACTGGTCCGTTCATTTCAACTGCTCGCCGGACGGCAGAATGTTCGCGGGCGACGGCGGCGACGGCGACATGGTCGCCCATGCGCCCGACGGCAAATGGATCGTCCTGCTGCGTCCCGAACCCATCGTCGACGAGGACCCGTCCAGCGACAAGGACGACCAGATTTTCGTGGAGTACCTGCGGTCGGAGCGGCTCGTCGATCTGTCGAACCATGACTACCGTCTGGAACCCAACCTGACCTTCACGCCGGACGGCAGGTGGATCGTCTTCGTGTCCAATATGCACGGGCCCAACCACGTCTACGCCGTAGAGGTCGCCCGGGCGCGGAGCTGACGCGACCAAGGCAAAATTGCGCGCTGGATCCGCCGCTTGCGCCGTCAGGTGACGCCAGTCCGTCCACCTGTTGCAAAATGCGAAATGATGTTGCAATAAGTGGCACGTCGCTGCGTAGCACTATGCGCGACATCATACCAAAAAATGACACCGGTGCCAGCTGACGCCGGAATGGGGAGACAGATTGATGCGACCGACCCTCGACACCCGGACTCTGTGCGCCGTCGGCGTATCGCTCGCCGCCCTCGCCTGGGGCGCCGCCGCCTCTGCCCAGACCACGCCCGCGCAGCCCCAGGAGGGTGAAGCCACCCAGGTGGACGAGATCGTCGTCACCGGCTTCCGCTCCAGCCTGCAACAGGCGCTGAACATCAAGCGTCAGGAGGCCGGCGCGGTGGACGCCATCCTGGCCGAGGACATCGCCGACTTCCCCGACCAGAACCTGGCCGAGGCCATCCAGCGCCTGCCGGGCGTGACCATCGACCGCGTCAACGGCCAGGGCACGACGATCTCGGTGCGCGGCCTGGGATCCGACTTCACCCGCACCCGCATCAACGGTCTGGAGGCCCAGGCGGCCTCGGGCGGCAACCGCAACCGCTCCTTCGACTTCTCGATGTTCGCCTCGGAGCTGTTCAACGCCATCCGGGTCCGCAAGACCCAGTCGGCCGAGATCGAAGAGGGATCGCTGGGCGCGACCGTCGACCTGCAGACCGGCCGCCCGCTGGACTTCCGCACCCCGGGCATCTCTGCGGCCATGTCGGCCCAGGCGTCGTACAACGACCTGTCGGAGACGACCATTCCGCGCCTGGCGGGCCTGCTCAGCTGGTCGAATGAGGACCAGACCTTCGGCGCCCTGCTCTCCGTCGCCTATTCCGAACGCGCCCCGGTTCTGGGCAGCTTCAACACCACCCGCTGGCAGAAGGGCAATCCGGCGCAGGCCTACGGAACGGGCGCGAACTTCCGCTCCTGCATTCCCTGCACCACCGACGCCCAGCGCAGCGAAGTGCTGAACGCCTTCTATCCGCGCATCCCCCGCTACACGCTCGGCGAAACCTTCGAGGATCGCCTGGGCATGACGGGCGCCCTGCAATGGCGCCCCAGCGACCGGACCGAGGTCACGCTTGACCTGCTGTGGTCGCGCTTCAACTCCGAGACCGAAAGCCCGAACATGGAGGCGTGGTCCTTCAGCCGCGCGGCCGTGAACCAGCTGGTCCTGCGGGAATACGAGATCGACACCTCGCGCAACGCCTTCTCATACGGCGTGTGGGACAACATGATCGTGGCCGCCGAGAACGGCTTCACCCGCAACGAGAGCAACTTCTACCAGGCGTCGATCAACGCCCGGCACGAGTTCACCGATCGTCTGCGCGGCACGTTGAAGCTGGGCGTCAATCGCTCGGAAGCCCGGACCCCGCACAACGTCGCCTATCGCTTCGAAACGACCCCCAGCGCCACCTTCACCTACGACGCTCGCGACAACAATCGCCAGCCGCTTCTCGACTACGGCTTCGACGTCACCTCCGGCCAGCGCTTCACCCTGGTCAACGCCACGCGCTCGAGCGGCGGCGGCAATTTCGAAAACAACGTGGCCGCCGGCGCCCTGACCTATGACCTGAACGACTCGTTCTCGATCAAGGCCGGCGGCGAGTATCGCACCTACGCCTTCGAGACCTTCGGCCTCTCGCGCGCCCAGACGTCTCCCACCGGCGCAGATCGCCTGACCGGCGTGGACAGCATCGCTCGCCTCGTGAACCTGGAAGGGTACGTCAACGCACCGGCGGGAACGGCGCTGAACTTCATCGTGCCCGATATCGATGCGATCGCCGACTTCCTCAGCTTCTACGATGCGCCCCTCGTCGCGAACCGCAGCGAACGGGAAGTCGACGAAACGGACAACGGCCTGTTCGTCCAGGCGGACTTCAACACGATGCTGGGCGACTGGATCGTCCGCGGCAACGTCGGCGTTCGCTACGCCACGACGGAGGTCACGGCCAAGGGCTGGCAGACGGTCACGGTCGGCGGCGTTCCCGGCTACAACTACGTCACGGCCGAGAACGACTATTCCGACACCCTGCCGTCGTTCAACCTGGCCATCGAGCCGCGCGACGACCTGGTCATCCGCCTGGGCGCAGCCAAGGTCATGTCCCGCCCCACCCTCGGCGACCTGACGCCGGGCGGCAGCGTCTCGCCGACGACCCGCACCGTGTCCTACGGCAACCCGCTGCTCAATCCGTTCCGCGCCACCAACTACGACGCCTCGATCGAGTGGTATTTCCAGAACGAAGGCCTCCTGGCGCTCGCGGTCTTCCACAAGGAGATCGACAGCTTCATCACCTCGGTGACCGAAGGCCTGCCCTACAACACCCTGGGCCTGCCGCTGGAACTGCTGCAAGGCGCCGCCCAGCCGACGGACATCTTCCAGGTCACCCGCCGCATCAACGGCGACGGCGGCACGCTGGACGGGGTTGAACTGCAGTATCAGCAGCCCTTCACCTTCCTGCCCGGCTTCTGGTCGAACTTCGGCTTCATCGGCAACGTCACCTGGGTGGATTCCGACGTGGGCTACGGCACGGCCGGACGCAATCGTCTGACCGGCCAGTCCAAGAACACCGCCAACGCCACCCTCTACTACGAGGACGGACCGTTCCAGGCGCGCGTCTCCGCCGCCCACCGCAGCCAGTATCTGCTCTCCTTCCCGGGCGCGAACGGCAACTCGGAGGAAGGCATCAATGACACGCTGAACATCGACGCCTCGATGTCCTACGACATCACGCCGAACATGACCTTCTCGCTGGAGGCCATCAACCTGACCGACGAATACGTCGAACGCTATGTCGACGCCCTGAATCGCGTCTCCGACTACCGCCATACGGGTCGCGAGATCGCCGTGGGATTGCGCTGGAAGTACTGATCTTCCCTCCCTGATCTTCCACCGCAAACCTCAGGCCCGGAGCGTCGATCGCTCCGGGCCTTCCTTTTTTCATCGTCGCGCGTTCAAGCGAAATGCGTGGAGAGCTCGATACCTATCGGACGAAGCGGCGGTTCGCCGAGACACCTGAACCTCGGGGCGCCAAGGGCCGGCGCAAGGCGGCCGACCCGCTGCGCTACCTGATCCAGCGACACGCGGCGACGCGCCTTCACTACGATTTCCGCATCGAGATCGACGGCGTCCTCAAGTCCTGGGCGGTCACCAAGGCGCCGTCGCGCGATCCGGCCGTCAAGCGGCTGGCGGTGGAGGTCGAGGACCACCCGCTGGATTACGGATCCTTCGAAGGCGTGATCCCGGCGGGCAACTACGGCGCGGGAACGGTCCAGCTGTGGGACGTCGGATCGTGGCGCCCGCAACAGCCGGCGACGCTGGCGGACGACTACGCCCGGGGATCGATCAAGCTGATCCTTGCCGGCGAGCGGCTGCGGGGCGGCTGGGCGCTGGTCAGGCTGAAGTCCGATCGTGGCAAGCCGTCCAAACGCGCGAACTGGCTGCTGATCAAGGAAAGGGATGAGGACGCCGTCCCGGGCGAAGGCGACGCCCTGGCTCAGATCGACGCCTCGGTGACCACCGGCCGCTCACTGGCCCAGATCGCGGAAGGACCGGCGAAATGGACATCCTCCAGGCCCACATCGCGCAAGGCGCCGTCCAGGCCGAAGCCCACCCGGTCGGAGCGGCCGGTCGCACGTCCTCGCGCCTTCGTCCCGATCCAGCTGTGCAAGGTCTCGGATCACCCTCCCGCCGGCGCGGGATGGGCGCATGAAATCAAGTTCGACGGCTATCGCATCCAGATCGCCGTGGGCGGCGGCGGGGCGACGCTGCGGACCCGCAATGGGCTGGACTGGACCGACCGCTTCCCCGAACTGGCGGCCGACGCCTCATCATGGCCCGACGCCGTCCTGGACGGCGAACTGTGCGCGATCGACGACGACCATATGCCGGATTTTTCCGCGCTTCAGACCGCCATCTCCGAACAGCGCACATCGGGTCTGATCTACTTCGCCTTCGATCTGCTGTTCGAGGGCGCCGAGGACCTGCGCGGCCTCCCCCTCTCGCACCGGAAGGCCCGGCTCCAGGCCTATGTCGATCGTGTCGGCAAGGCCGGAGCGCGCCGGCTGCGCTACGTCGAACACTTCGCCTCGACCGGTCAGGCCGTGCTGGAAAGCGCCTGCCGCATGGATCTGGAAGGCGTCATCTCGAAGAAGCTCGACGCCCCCTATCGCGGCGGCCGGTCTTCGACCTGGCTGAAATCGAAATGCCGAGGCCGCGACGAGGTGGTGATCGGCGGATGGTCGTCCGAAGGCGGAGCTCGCCTGCGATCCCTGCTGGTCGGCGTCCGCGAGGGCCGTGGCCTGCGATACCTCGGCCGCGTGGGAACCGGATTCGGCGCCACGACCGTCAGCACGCTCCTGCCCGCGCTCAAGGCGGCGGGTTCGGACAGCAGCCCGTTCTCCGGCCCGAAAGCGCCCCGGGGCGGCAAGGACATTCACTGGCTCACGCCGGTGCTGGTCGCCGAGATCGAGCACGGCGGTTACACCGAGGCAGGGTCGCTCAGGCAGGCCGCGTTCAAGGGTCTGCGCGACGACAAGACCGCGAAGGAGGTCACCGCGGCTCCGCAAAAACCATCAACACCGGACGTCTCGTCCCGACCCCGATCCCGGCCCGGCAAGACTGTCGTCTCCGGGGTGACGATCTCGAACCCGGACAAGGTGCTGTGGCCTGCTCGCGACGGCCGCCCGGCCCTCACCAAGGCCGACCTCGCCCGCTACTTCGAGGCTGTGGCCGAGCGCCTGCTGCCCCACGTCGCCGATCGGCCCGTCTCCATTGTTCGCGCGCCCGACGGCATCACCGGCCAGACCTTCTTCCAGCGGCACGCCATGGCCGGATCCAGCCCCAGGCTGAAGCTGATCGACGTCAGCGAGCGCAAGCCCTATGTCGGCGTCGACGATGTCGGCGGCCTGGTCGCCATCGGCCAGTCGGGGGGGCTGGAGCTTCATCCCTGGGGCAGCAAGCCCGGCGATCCCGAGACGCCGGAGCAGATCACCTTCGATCTCGATCCCGACGCGGGCCTCGACTTCGACGACGTCATCGCCGCCGCCCGGCTATTGAAGCCGCGTCTGGAGGACCTCGGCCTCGCGCCTTTCGTGAAGACCACCGGCGGCAAGGGCCTGCATGTGGTCGTGCCGATCCGAAGCGACGCCCGCAGCCGCGTCGAATGGGATCAGGCCAAGGCCTTCGCAAAAGCCGTGTGCGAAGACCTGCGCTCGGCCCATCCCGACCGTTTCACCACCACCCTCGCCAGGAAGGCGCGCGGCGGAAAGATCTTTCTCGACTACCTCCGCAACGGCCGCATGGCGACCGCCGTGGCCCCCTGGTCGCCCCGGGCTCGCCCGACCGCCGGCGTCGCCTTTCCGCTGTCCTGGGGTCAGGTCAGATCCGGCCTCGATCCGAGCGCCTTCAATCTCTGGACCTACCCGTCCCTGCTCAGGAAGGCGGACCCCTGGGCGTCATTCAGAAGCGAGGCCGCCGGCCTCAAGTCCGCGCTGAAGCGGCTGGGGATCGACTAGCGCAGACGATCAGGCCGCCTTCTTCTTGCCGGCGGGCTTCCTGCTCGCCGCCTTTTTGGTCGGAGGCTTCGTCGGCGACGACTTGGAGCTTGCCGCCTTCGACGCCGTCTTCGCCCCTCTCGTGGACGCGCCCTTCAAACTGTTCCTGAGGGCCGCCATCAGGTCGATGACATTGGTGTCGTCCGGTTCCGGGGCCTCGACCACCGCCTTGCCGCCCTTCCTGGTCTTGGCCTTGATCAACTCGCGCAAGGCGTCGTCATAGCGGTCCTTGAAGGCGCTCGGATCAAAGTCGGCCTCCTTCTGGGCGATGATCCGTGCGGCGATCTCGACCATGTCGGCGTCAGCCTTCACCGTGGGGATGTCATCGAAATAGTCGGCGGCGTCGCGGACCTCGTCATGGGCCCGGAGGGTATAGGCCACCAGGCCCTTGCCCCGCACCTCCAGCGCGATCTGCCGCTCCTTGCCGCGCAGCACCAGCTTGCCCAGCGCCACCTTGCTCTGCTTGGCCATGGCGTCGCGGATGACGGCGAACGCCTCGATCCCCGCGCCCTTCTCCGGAACGACGAAGAAGGGGGCGTCCCAGTACAGCCGGTCGATTTCGCTGTCGTCGACGAAGGCGTCGATCGAGATCGCCTTGGTGCTGTCCAGCCGGACCTTGTCGAAGTCGGCGTCGTCGAACAGGACGTACTCGTCCTTGGATATCTCATAGCCCTTGACCAGATCTGCCCGCTCGACCGGTCCCGCGTCGGGGTCGGTCGCGACCATGCGGATGCGGTTGTTCGTCTCGGGATTGATCAGGTGGAACCGCACGTCATTGGCGCTGGTGGTCGCGGTGTACAGCGCCACCGGACACGTCACCAATGACAGCTTCAGATGCCCCTGCCAGGTCGGTCGCGCGGCCATGCTCGGTCTCCTCGTTGCGAGAACGCAACGCGGAACCGCGTCATCGGGTTCGTTCAGCCCAGACCCGTCACTCCGCTGGACGCCGTCACCTTCGGCCCCGTCCCGTCCAGGGTGTCGATGTCGCAGTCGGTGAAGCGCCAGTTCTTCGCATTGGCGATCGACCCAGCCTCGCGGACGTCCCACCGCAGACGCTCGAAGACGAAATCCTCAAGCGGCGCCTCGGGATAGGCGGCGGCCTCGAAGCCGATCTTGCCCCCGACGGCCCGGATGTCCGACAGGCGCACGTCGCGGATGCGGGGAATCCCCTGCTCGCGCGGCACCGGCGTGGCCAGGGCGGTCCAGTAGTCGGGCGGATTGGCAATCCCCGCCGGGATCCGGGCGTAGGAATAGTTTGGATACCAGTTCAGGTTCACCCGCATCAGGGTCGCCACGTCCTGCAGATGCACGTCGCGGATGCGGATGTTCGAGATCGAACCCCCGCGCGTGTGGCCCGACTTGAAGAAAATCCCCAGCGGCACCGGATATTCGATCCTCAGGCCGGATACCTCGATGTCGTGAAACCCGCCCGAGGTTTCGGATCCGAACGTCATGCCGGCCAGGGCGTCGCGGACGATGCAGTCGCGCACCTTCACCTCCCGGCAGGGTCGCGCGACCCGCAGCCCGTCCCAGTCCCGACCCGCCTTGATGCACAGGGCGTCGTCATTGACCGCCAGGTCGCACCGCTCGACCACGACCCGCTCGGACGAATCGATATCGACCCCATCCGTCGACGGTCCCCGTCCGCCGATGTTGTTGCGGATGATCAGGTCCGACACCTTCACGTCGCGCGAGTAACAGACATGGACGGTCCAGAAGCCCGCCCGCGCCAGGTTCAGCCCCGACACCTCCACCTTGTCGGCGTCATAGATGTGGATCAGCCGCGGCCGGCGACAGTCATAGTCGGCCGCCCACCTCAGGTCCCTGGGGTCATACTCGCGGCGCAGCGCCCAGTAGGCGTCCCAGAACACCTTGCCGTCGCCGTCGACCAGCCCTTCTCCGGTGATGCGGGCGTTCGACTGCTGATAGACGTTCAGCAACCCGGCCGGCCAGTCCATCTCGATGCCCGCCACCCGCGTCCGCACCATCGGATAGGCGCTCAGGTCGGTGACCCCCTTCAGGGTCGCCCCCCGCCCGACGTTCAGCGTCACGTTCGACTTCACGAACAGGGAGCCGGATCGATAGACGCCCGGTTTCAGCACCACGGTTCCCCCGCCCGCGCCGGCCGCCGCATCGATCGCCGCCTGGATCGCCCGGGTCTGGACCCCGTCGCCGTTGGGAACCGCGCCGAAGTCGGCGGCGTCGAACACCCGGCCGGTCTCCCGCGCCCAGGCCGGAGCGGTCATGGGGGCCAGGGCGCTGACGGCGCCCAGGCGCAACAGGGTTCTACGATGCATGGCGGACATCCTCCTCGGCGTGGGACCTGATCGAACTGCGGCGATCGGCGTCTTCATTTCCCACATTCTGTGCTTTCGTCTCACGATAGCGGACGATAGGGTGAAGACAAGTCGTCGTCGGCCTTGGGCGGCGATCGGTCGCGCGGTCTGGACACCGGTGTCCGTCCGCCGCCGCCCGGACCAGGTTCAAGCAGTCAGGCGCGGGTCCGCCGCGTCGTGGAGGAAGTCATGTTCTCGCATTCCCGCCTGGCTTTGGGCCTGTCCGCCGCCCTGCTCGCCACGACCGCCCTCGCCGGCCCGGTCATGGCCCAATCCTCCGCCCAGGCTCCGCTCCTGTCGCCCGGCGTGGAACGCGCCTGGCTGGAGCCGACGCCCCGCCCGGCATTGAGCACCGACCCGGCCCGTCTGCCCTCGCGCGCCGAGGCGATGGCGGCCGTCGAATATGTCGCCGCCAGCCAGATCAAGGCCATGGCCGCCGAGCCGATCGCCCTGTCGACCGGCAGCAATCTCAGTCAGATGTCGTCCAACTGGGTCGCGGCCACCTTCTACATCGGCGCCGCCCGGCTGGCCCGCGTGTCGGACGATCCGGAGACCCTGCGCTTCCTCACCGCCGTGGCCGAACACTACAACTACAGCGTCCGCGGCGCCCGGTCGGGCCCGACCATGCTGAACGCCGACGACATCACCATCGGCGACCTCTATGAGGAGCTCTACGCCCGGCGCGGTCAGGAAGGCGTTCTGTTGCCCCTGCGCCAGCGACTCGACTGGCAGGTCCCGCACCTGAACCGCTCCGCCGAGACGCCCCAGCTGATCTGGTGGTGGGCCGACGCCCTCTATATGGCCCCGCCGGTCTTCGCCCGTATGTCGGCCATCACCGGCGATCCGAAATATCTGCTCGCCGCCGACAAGGAATGGCGGCGCACGGCCGAACGCCTGTGGGTTCCGGAACAGCGCCTGTTCCTGCGCGACGAACGCTTCAAGGACGACCGCCATCGCAATGCGCGCGGCGAGCACATCTACTGGTCGCGCGGCAACGGCTGGGTGATGGGTGGTCTGGCGCGCTGGCTGGAATCCGTCCCGGCCGACTTCGCCGGCCGCGAATTCTACGTCGACATCTATCGCCAGATGGCCGGCCGGGTGATCGAGCTTCAGCGCGAGGACGGCCTGTGGCCCGCCAGCCTGCTGGACCCCGACGCCTTCCCCCAGGCCGAGACCTCCGGCTCGGTCTTCTACGTCTACGCCCTGGCCTGGGGCATCAACCACGGCCTGCTGGACAGGGCGACCTATCTGCCCCACGTCACGCGCGGATGGGCGGCCCTGAACCGTCATGTCCTGCCCGGCGGACTGATCGGCGCGACCCAGAAGACCGGCGACATGCCCGTGGCCACCGATCCGGGCGAGGTCGGCCTCTACACCACCGGGACCTACATCCTGGCCGGGCTGGAGGTGGCGGACCTGAACGGCCCGCCCCAGTCCCTGCCCCAGGCCGAACCGGCGCGCGACACGGCCGAGGTCATCGCCGCCACCACCCCGACCCCGCCCGCGCCGGTCACGGTGGTCGGCCCTGAAGAGGTTCGCCGACGCGAGGCCGAAATGCGCGCCACCCGCGCCCTGTCCTACGACCCTGCCCAGTTGAACCGCCCTTCGACGGTCGAGCCGCTGGCTCCGCCCCCGGCCGATCAACAGACGCCGCGCGCCGTCGTCCGTTTCGCCCCGGATCGGCTGGACGACCTCCTGTGGGAAAACGACCGCGTCGCGCACCGCATCTACGGCCCGGCGCTGGAGGCGCGCGAGCCGCCGTCGGGATCGGGCATCGACGTCTGGGCCAAGCGGGTGCGCTGGCCCTATATGGACCGCCAGCTGAAGTTCCCGAACTACCACGTCGATCGCGGCGAGGGCCTCGACTACTACGACGTCGGCCGGGGTCGCGGCACCGGCGGACTGGGCGTGTGGTACGACAACAAGCTGTGGACCAGCCGCAACTTCTCGACCTATCGCATTGAAGAAACAGGCGGTGACGTGGCGCGCTTCAGCGTCGACTACCGTCCCTGGCCGGTCGATGTCGCGCGCCGTGTCTGGGAAACCCGCGAGTTCAGCCTGCCGCTGGGCTCCAGCTTCACCCGCATGACCTCGACGATCCAGTCGGACACCGCCGAGCCCCTCACGGTCGCCATCGGCATTTCCAAACGCCGCAACGACAACGGCGCCGGCTTCGTCACGCGCGATCGCGAGAACGGCCGCCTGATGTTCTGGGAGCCCGCCAGCGCCGACCACGGGTCGCTCGGCATCGCCATTCTCGTCGACCCCGCCATGGTCGAAGGCTTCGCCGAGGATGCGGAGAACTACCTGATCCTGCTGCGCGTCACGCCGGGACGGCCCTTCACCTATCTGATGGGCTCGGCCTGGGATCGCGGCCTGGACTTCAACAGCCGCGCCGAGTGGGAGGCCTTCGTCGCCTCCCAGCCGCGCGTCGGTTCAAGACCACGGGCGCACTGACGGCGGCTGGCTCGCCTAGGGGCCGATCGGACACGTCGGGACGGGAAACAGCCCCAGATCGATGCAGCGGCCGTCCAGATCATTCGCCGTTTTCAGCCCGATGACATTGGCCAGTGTCGGGGCGATATCGATGGTCCGGATCGGCAGGAACCGCTCCTGCCCCCGACCCTCTCCGTCAATCCCGCCGGGCTTCCAGAAGATGATCGGCACGCGGCGATCATATTCCCAGGGGCTGCCGTGGCCGGCCAGGGTGCCGCCGACACGCCCGCCGGCGCTGACGTTCGGGGCCAGGGTGAATATGAGGTCGGCCGAACGGCCGTCCGGCAGGGTCGAAAGCCGCATCCGCTCGCGCAGGGTCAACATCTCGGGATTGGCCGTCGACGCAGGCAGCGGCTCGGCCGCCAGCACTTCCCGCCGCTCGACGAAGCCGACGTCCGGCAAGGGGCGCAGACGCTCAACCGCCGCCGTCGCCACCCGGGTGCGCAACGGCTCCGGCAAGGCTTTCCGTTCCCCGTCCGCAACCAGAAGACCGCTCGACCCAGACTGGAGCGGATCGGCGTCCAGGCTGAATTCCGCGCGCAGGGCGGCGTTGACCTGACCGATTGCGGCAGTGTCCAGCCTGTGGGCGTGCGGATAGCCGTGCACGGCCTCACGCTCGACGAAGTCCGACCCCCCGTGATCGGCCGTCAGGACCAGCAGCACCCCGCCCGGCACGTCATCAAGCCGATCCAGGAACGCTCCCATGGCGGCGTCCAGACGATACATCTGCTCGCACATCTCCGGCCCCTGTGTGCCGAAGCTGTGACCGATCCGGTCGGTGCCCGACAGGCTGACGCCCAGCATGTCGGTGACTCCGCGCCTGCCCAGTTGCTGACTGTTCAGCAGATACTCGGCGGCCGCCAGCGTTACCTCGTCCAGCAGGGGCGAGGTGTCGAACTCCTGCGACGCGGGCGGCACGGCGGACCTGAAGGTTTGCCCCCGGATGGTCCAGTCGCCGGCGAGAGCCTGACACTGGGCGTAGGCGCCGGTCCACATAACCGGGGCCTCGGACGTATCATCCCCTTCGACGAGCCTGGCCGCCGCCTGGAACAGGGCGTTGAAACCCGCGACGGGGGCCAGCCTTTCTTCCGCCGTCTGACCCGGTTCGACATAGGTGGTCAGACCGAATGAGCCGGTGAACCAATAGGCGCCGTTCCCATTGTGTCCATTGAGATTGATCGCGCCCCGATCCTTGCCCGAGACGGCGAAGACCCGACTCTGCGGACTGACGTCCTTCAGCCAGTCAGCCACGGTGGTCGCCTTCAATTGGCCGGGGCCGACCGGACCATTGTCGGTGATGCGGCCATGCGCCAGCGTGTTCTCCGGCGCCGCCAGACAATAGACCTCCTGACCCGTTGCCGGATCGATCCAGTCGTTGGCGGGAATTCCCGTGCCGGTCGGATGGCGACCGGTCAGGATGGTGGAGTGTCCCGGACAGGTCTCGGTCAAGCCGTGGGTCTGGTAGCCGTTGATCGACACCAGCCCTTCATCCGCCAACCGCTTCAGTCCGCCCGTGAACCGTGACCGATACTGGTTGAACAGATTGGCGCTGAACTGGTCGATCACCACTGTGACGATCAGGGCCGGCCCGTCGGCGCGGTCCGACGACGCTTCGGCAGGCGGCGCTTCGGGGGCTTGCGCTGCGGCGGGGGCCGAGACCGCAAGGGCGGCGGCCAGAAGGAGACAGCGGGCGACGGCGCGGGCAGGCTTCAAGACAGGGCTCCGATCGAACAGACATCAGCTGCGGCCCCCGATCTAGGCCGCCACCGTTGCGGGCCGATGACAGCGCCGAGCATCGCGCGATCCGCGCGAAAAGCCACGCGCCGGTATCACCAGACGCCGATCTTCTCGGCTTCCTTGTGGCTGATCGGGTGGCCCTGGGCCGCGTGGTCCACCTCGGCCAGGAAGCGGGAGGCGTCCAGCGCCGCCATGCATCCCATGCCCGCCGCCGTGACCGCCTGGCGATAGATGTCGTCGGTCACGTCCCCGGCGGCATAGACGCCTTCGATGTTGGTCGCCGTCGAGCCTGGCTTCACCACCAGATAGCCGCCGGCCTTCATCTCCAGCTGACCGCCGAACAGTTCCGACGACGGCGCATGGCCGATGGCGATGAAGACGCCGTCGGCGGCGATCTCCTTCGCCTCGCCGGACGCCACGTCCTTGACCCGCACCCCGGTGACGTTCGAGCTGATGCCGTCCGTCTGGCCCAGCACCTCATCCACCACATGGTTCCAGACGATCTCGACCTTGGGATGGGCGAACAGGCGATCCTGCAGAATCTTCTCGGCGCGCAGCTCGTCCTTGCGGTGGACCAGGGTCACCTTCGACGCGAAGTTGGTCAGGAAAAGCGCCTCCTCGACGGCCGTATTGCCGCCGCCCACCACAATGACCTCCTTGCCGCGATAGAAGAAGCCGTCACAGGTCGCGCAGGCCGACACGCCGAAGCCGCGATACTTCTGCTCGCTGTCCAGCCCCAGCCACTTGGCCTGGGCGCCGGTGGAGATGATCACGGTCTCGGCCAGCAGCTCGGCCCCGGAATCCAGCTTCAGCCGGAACGGCCGCTGCGACAGGTCGGCGGACACGACGATGTCCTCAATCACCTCGGTGCCCACATGTTCCGCCTGGGCCCGCATCTGCTCCATCAGCCAGGGCCCCTGGATGACCTCGGCGAACCCCGGATAGTTCTCGACGTCCGTGGTGATGGTCAGTTGCCCGCCCGGTTGCAGCCCGGCGATGATCACCGGGTTCAGCAGGGCGCGCGCCGCATAGATGGCGGCGGTCCAGCCGGCGGGGCCGGAACCGATGATGGCGAGGCGGACGGAGCGGGGAGCTTGGGTCATGACGCCCCTATCTAGGCCCTGATTCCCGTTTGCGCGACGCCTGCGCCCTCAACCTTCCACAGGGCCGCGCTCAGAACGTCCAGGCCGCCGGATCGAACGGACGGCGCGTTTCCGTCGCCGACGGATAGCCCCCGACCTCGGTCTCGTCGTCAATCACCTGGCCCCAGCCGGTGCGGGCCTCCTCCAGCACGCGCCGGTCCACGGCGTCGCGCGCCCACGGTCGCGCCCCGGCCTCCGCCCGCACCCAGGCCTCGACCTCGCCGGACGGCCGCGCCGCAAAGCCTTCGGGCCAGGTCGGCGGCACGGTCAGGCGCGTGATCTTCGGATCGCGATCCGAGATGATCCCGATCTCCTGCATCTCCCGGCCGTCGATGTGCCGGGCCGGATTGTCGACGGCGTACAGGTCCAGATCCCCCTGCCCCTCCACGATCAGGAACGGCAGATCGCGCCGTGTCGAACGTCCCCCGCGCGTCACATTGCCGACGATCGCCAGCTTCCCGACCTCCCAGGCGCGGCCCACCCACTCCGAGGCGTTCAGCGCATAGTGCATGCAGCGATTGCCGGGGTTGTAGATCAGGTTGTTGACCGCCGCCGCATGGACGCCGCCCTTGAACAGCACGTTCCGCTCGTGATTGTGAGCATACAGATTGCCGACGATCAGCACGTCCGTGGCGTTGTCGTGGATCAGCGTCCCCTTGGAATGCTCGCCCTTGACGTGGCTGGAGTCCGACAACCCCTCAGAGATGATGTTGCGGCTGAAGGTGACCCGCCGCGAGGTATGCCGGCGCCAGTCCCGGACCGTGTCTCCGCCGTCGAAACGCGGCCCCGAGGCCGACAGGTTCTCGTCCGTCGCCCAGCTGAACGAGCACTGGTCCACGATCAGGTTCCAGGCCGCCCGCGCGCTCAGCCCGTCCACCTCCCAGCCGCTGCCCTTGGCCGCGCCGTCAGCCCCGGCCCGCACGCGGATATGGCGAATGACGACGTCATGCGTCGCCACGTCCAGCCCGCCCCGGATCAGGGTGATCCCCGGATCAGGCGCTGTCTGACCGGCCAGGGTCAGATGCGGGTTGCGGATCCGCAACGTCTGCCGCCCCAGGTCGATGATCCCGCCGACCTCGAACACGACGATGCGCGGCCCCTCGGCCTCCAGCGCCTCCCGCAGCGATCCCCGCCCCGCCGCCGCCAGGGTCGTCACCTTGATGATCCGCCCGCCCCGTCCGCCGGCCGTCGTCGCCGCCCAGCCCAGGGCGCCGTCGAAGGCCAGACGCCTGTCCTCGGCCAGAACCGGCAGCGGCAAAGCCATCGCCGCTGCGGAAAGCAGCAGTCCGCGACGATCGATCATGCATTGTCTCCTGACGCCGGAACGAACGGCTGGTCGGCATGGGCGATGATGCGGCCTTCCGGGTCGAAGTCCACCCGGATCAGGCCCGGCTTCTCGCGAAACGCCGCCTGTTCGTCATTGCCGAAATAGGTGGTCCACCACCGTCCCTCTCGATCCTTGAAGACATTGCCGCCCCCGGCCCCCGGCACGGCCTCGTGCGCCAGCCGATACGGTCCGGTCAGGCTGTCGGCGATGGCGAAAACGAAGGAGTAGCGCCCTTCCGCATTGCCCACCGCCCCCAGATAGTAGAGCCCGTCCTTCCTGAAGATCGTCGCGCCTTCATAGCCCAGGGTGTTCTCGCCCTTCAGACAACGCGCCCGGTCGCGCGCCACAATGCAGGACGAAGCCGGGAGCTGGGTGCGCGTCCACTCCCCGGCATAGCCGGACAGGTCGTCCTTCAGCCGCACGATCTCGTCGCCCGAGCCGTAGGTCAGCCACACCGAACCGTCGTCGTCCTCGAACAGGGTCGCGTCGATGCCCCTCCTCAGATGGGCCTCGGGCGAGAAGGCGTATTCATAGGGCCCTTCAGCCTTTCCGCTGGTGCTGCGCAGAACGCCCAGCCCCGCCCGGCTGACGCTGAAGCAGATGAAGTAGTTTCCCGCGACATAGTGGATTTCCGGCGCCCAGATCGCCCGGAACGGCACGCCGCGCCGCATCCGCCACTCCCGCGCCCAGCCCCCGGCTTCGTCCAGGCTCCAGACCAGGCCCAGATAGGTCCAGTCGATCAGGTTCTGCGACCGCCACAGCTCGACCCCGTCGTTGAACGCCCAGATGTTGTCGCCGGTCGAGCCGGTCATATAGTAGGCGCCGTCTCCGCCGATGCAGATTTGGGTGTCGCGCAGATGCAGCTCCATCAGGGGCCGTATCGCCGGCGTCAGCTTCTTCTCGACCGCCGCCCCCGTCGCCGCCTCGCCCCAGGGCAGGGTCGGATAGGCCATGGGCCGGGCGCCGCTGTAACGCACGCCGGGCAGTCCCGACATCCAGCCGCCCGTCTCGCTGGCCGCATCGGCCGGAAAGCCCGGTCCGCTGACGCCGGAATAGGGATAGGGATTGGGCTCCGGCCGGGGGATCAGCCGTCCGGAATCGTCCCAGGTCGGGGTCAGGCCGCTTTGGGACGAGGCCGGCCAGGCCGACGCCGTCGCCACCCCCGCCAGCCCGCCCAGCAGGCCGCGTCTGTCGATCCGCATATCGCCTCCTCCGGCCGTCTGCGCGACCCTTCGGCGATATAGTATGATAAATTCTGGGATGCGAAAGACGCGGCGGTCCTTCGGACGCGCCGCGTAAGTCGCACCGGGAGCGAGCGTCCCGGCGATCACGAGATTCGCCGACGGCGAACCGAAAGAGGGGCCGACCGATCCTCGGATCGATCGGCGGAAGCCTTAGCCGCGGAACAGGCTCAGCAGGATGCCGCTGGCCTGGCTGGCGATCGACAGGGCCTGCACGCCCAGCTGCTGCTTGGTCTGCAGGGCCGTCAGCTTGGCGCTTTCCTTGGCCAGGTCCGCATCCACCAAATTGCCGACGCCGGCGACCAGGGAGTCCTGCAGCTTCGAGTTGAAGGTGATCTGGCGCTCCAGCGACTTGGCCGTGGTGCCCGTGGTCTGCAGCAGGGCGGCCCAGGCGTCGATCGAGGTCTGAACCTGAGCGGCCGTTTCGCCGGCGGGCACGGCGGCCGGGGTCGGGAAGGCGGCAGTGCCGTCAAAGGTGGCGGCTGCGGCGGCGGCGGTGATTTCGGCGGACAGGGCGGCGAAGTCGGCCTGATAGGCGGTGACGGTGCCGCCCGCCTCGATGGCGGCGGCCAGCGACTTCATTTCCGTCAGGGCGGCCATGATGGTTTCACCGGCGGCGAGACCGACTTCGGCGATCGACGCCTGGCGCTGAAGATTGTTGATGGTGGCGTCCAGAGCCTGGGCGTTGGCGCGCTGGGTGGTGGCCACGGCCCAGATGGCGCCGTTGTCCTTGGCCGAGGAAACCTTCAGACCGGTGGTGACGCGGTTCTGGGTCTTGTCCAGGTCGCGGCTGGTGGCGGCCAGGGCTTGGGCGGCGACGAGGGCGCCGTAGTTCGTGTTGATGCTCGCGGCCATTTTGGCCTCCTGTTTCTGTCTTCGACATGTCCGACGCCGTTTTGGCTGTCGGGAGCGTTTTGCTCATTCATCCGTTGGCAAGGGTCGGGCCAGCTGGCCGCGACAGGGGCAAGACACACAAGCCATTGATTTTATTGATGTCGATGATTTTCG
This sequence comes from Brevundimonas sp. VNH65, assembly GCF_049445955.1. Classification (NCBI taxonomy): domain Bacteria; kingdom Pseudomonadati; phylum Pseudomonadota; class Alphaproteobacteria; order Caulobacterales; family Caulobacteraceae; genus Brevundimonas; species Brevundimonas sp. VNH65. The sequence goes on from NZ_JBMSDX010000003.1 coordinate 134,446, forward strand.
TCAGGATTTCAGCAAGGAAATTTACGCCGGGCTTAACGACCGCCCGGCAAAATCAGCCCGGCAGAAACGACTCAGCGCCCCGCGTGGCCGCCCCGAACTGGGCGCGCAGGTCGTCCAGCGTGCCCTGGATGTGGCCGGCCAGTTGCGTCTCGACCGCCTCCGCACGCCCGTCCAGCCAGGCCTCCAGCAGATCGCGATGCTCGCCGTGCGCCCGCGCCTCACGTCCCGCCGGCTTCAGATGGGCCACCACATAGCGTTCGGACAGGATCGACAGCCGCTCGACCAGCTGGGCGGTCAGCGGACGCCCGGCGCTGCGAACCAGGGCGGTGTGGAAGTCCCGGTTCATCACCGCCACCCGCGCCAGATCGTCCGCCGCCGCCGCATCCAGGCGCTCGAACGCCGTCCGCACCGCCGTCCGTTCCGCCTCGCCCGCCTCGGCGCAAGCGCGACCTGCGGCGGCGGGCTCTATGGCCAGCCGCAGGGCGTAGATTTCCTCGGCCTGGTCCGCCGACATCGGCCGCACGACATAGCCGCGATTGGGTCGGCCGATCAGCAGCCCTTCCTGCTCCAGCCGCGCCAGGGCCTCGCGCAGCGGTATCTTGCTGACGCCCAGTTCCGCCGCCAGGGCGTCCTGACGCACCGGCGCATCTTCGGCGATGACGCCACTGACGATCCGTTCCCGCACCACCTCGAACGCCTGTTCCGACAGGGTGCGGACGGCGGCGTCCGGCGCGCCGCTCACGTGACCTGGAACCCGGCCCAGAAGGGATCCTGGCGGTCAATCCAGACGGTGTTGAACCCGGTGGCCACGGCGGAACCCTCGATGGACGGTACGATCCCCAACACATCGCCGATCCTCGCCTCCGCTTCAACACGCCCGATGAAGCGGCTGCCGATATAGCTCTCGTGGACGAAGCGGTCGCCGACCTTCAGCCGCCCCTGATCGAACAGATGCGCCAGCCGCGCCGAGGTGCCCGTGCCGCACGGGCTTCGGTCGATCGCCTTGTCGCCATAGAAGACGGCGTTGCGCCCGTCGGCGCCCTCGCCCTTCGGCGCGTCGGCCCACAGGATGTGGCTGACCCCCCGAATGGTCGGGTCCAGCGGATGGACCGGCTCATAGACCTCGCGGATCGCCGCCCGCAGACGGCCGCTCGCCTCGATCAGGCGCGCCGCCCCCATCTGGTCCAGACCGGCATAGGCGCCCTGGGGCTCCACGATGGCGTAGAAGTTGCCGCCATAGGACACATCGACCGTCAGCGGCCCGACCCCCTGGACCTCCACCTCGATGCCGCGCGCGGCAACATAGGCCGGCACATTGACGATCCGGACGGCGACGACCTTCTCGCCTTCGGTCTCATAGGCGATGTCGATCACCCCGGCCGGCACCTCGACCCTCAGCCGCCCCGGCTGGCGCGGCTGGATCAGCCCGTACTCCAAGCCGAAGGTGATCATCCCGATCGTCCCGTGCCCGCACATGGGCAGACAGCCCGAGGTCTCGATGAACAGGATGCCGATGTCGGCGTCCTCGCCCGTCGGCGGATACAGGAAGCCCCCCGACATCATGTCGTGGCCGCGCGGCTCGAAACACAGGCCGGTGCGGATCCAGTCGAACCGCGCCATGAAGTCCTGACGACGCTCCGACATGGACGCCCCACGCAGCAGCGGCGCGCCGCCCGCCACCAGCCTCACCGGATTCCCCGCCGTATGGCCGTCGATGCAGAAGAAGGTGTGGCGCACGGCGCTCTCCGGTTCAGCCCTTGATCGTCAGGTCCGGTCGCGTCGCCGCCGCCTGTTCCACCATGGCGATGACCTCGGCCCGACGCTCCCCGATCAGGGGCATGCGCGGCGGCAGAACCCGTTCCGACCCCCGCCCCATGACCTGTTCGGCCAGTTTGATCGACTGGACCAGATCATGTTCGGCGTCCAGATGCAGCAAGGGCATGAACCAGCGATAGATCTCCACCGCCTTGGCGTTGTCGCCCCGCTCCACAGCCTCGACCAGGGCCACCGATTCCTTCGGGAAGGCATTGGTCAGACCCGACACCCAGCCTCGCGCGCCCAGCCACAGACCTTCCAGCGCCACATCGTCCAGTCCCGCGAACAGGACATAGCGATCGCCGAACGCATTCTTGAAATCGGTGAACCGGCGGGTGTCGGGGGCCGATTCCTTGACCGCCACGATGGTCTTCACATCCTCGACCATGGCCATGACCTCGGGGGTGATGACGGTGCGATAGGCCGGCGGGTTGTTGTACAGCATGATCGGCAGGCCGACCGCCTCGCCCACGCCGCGGAAATGGGCGGCCAGTTCGTGCGGCTTGGGCACATAGACCATCGGCGGCAGCAGCATCAGCCCGTCCGCCCCGGCCTTTTCCGCCGCCTGGGCGTAACGGATCGCGCGACGTGTGTCGTACTCCGACACGCCCGTCACCACGGGCACCCGTCCGGCCGTCACCTCGACGATGGCCGTCAGCACCCGGACCTTCTCGTCATAGTCCAGCGAGTTGTTCTCCCCGACCGTGCCAAGGGCGATCAGGCCGGTCACCCCGTCGCGGATCAGGGCGTCCACCACCTTCTGGGTGGCGTCCAGGTCCAGGGACATGTCCTCGGCTACCTGGGTGGTGACGGCGGGGAAGACGCCCTTCCAATCGACGGTCATGATGCGTTGCTCTCGAATGCGGATGTGAATATCGTATACGAAATTGCTGGCGCATCTGCAATGCGGCGAAATGGCGAGGAGACGTGGTGGCGCGAGTGGGGGTGATCGGCGGCGGCGTGGTTGGGCTTTCCGCCGCCTTCCGTCTTGCCCGCGCCGGCCACGCCGTGACCCTGTTCGAACCTGACCCGCTGCGCCGGGCCGCCTCCTGGGGCAACGCCGGCCATATCGCGACGGAACAGGTCGCCCCCCTCGCCTCTCCTGAGACGCTGCGATCCGCCATCCGCCGCCACGTCTGGTTCGGCGGCGCCCTGGACCTGCCCCTGTCCCAGATCGCCGCCTGGACGCCGTTCGCCTCCGCCTTCGTCGCCGCGTCCGGTCCCGCCAGATTCCAGCGCGGCCAGTCGGCGCTCAAGTCCCTGCTGGCCCCGGCGCTCTCGGACTGGATGCAGCTGGCCGCCGACCTCGGACGGCCCGACCTGGTCAACGATCAGGGCCATCTGGTCGTCTGGGAAAGCCCGGCGACCACGCGGAAGGGTCTGGCGGGGTGGCGCGCGGCGGACATCGGCCGGACGACGGCGGCGCCGACAGACGCCTCGCAGGTGCAGGCCCTGACCGCTCGCCCCCTGCACGGGGCGATCCGCTTTTCCGGCAGCGGACAGGTCACCGATCTCGCGGGGCTGGCTGACGCACTGGAGGCCGGCCTGCTGCAGACAGGCGGCCGGATCGCCCGCCAGGCCGCCCGGCTCGACCTGCACGACGGCCGCGCCGTCATCGCCGGCCATGACGCCGATCTGGTCCTGGTCGCCGCCGGGGTCGGATCGGGCGACCTGATGCGCCCCTTCGGTCACCGTGTCCCGATCATCGCCGAGCGCGGCTACCATATCCGCGCCGAGGCCTCCGGCTGGCCCGCCGACCTGCCGCCCGTGGTGTTCGAGGATCGCTCGATGATCGTCACCCGCTACGCTGACTGCGTCCAGGCCGCGAGTTTCGTCGAGTTCGGCCGACCGAACGCCTCGCCCGATCCGCGCAAATGGGAACGGCTGGAACGCCATGTCCGCGACCTCGGCCTGCCGATCTACGGGCCCTTCCGCCGCTGGATGGGCGCCCGCCCCACCCTTCCCGACTATCTGCCCGCGATCGGACGTTCGGAGCGCGCCTCCAACCTGCTCTACGCCTTCGGCCACCAGCACCTGGGCCTGACCCTGGCCGCCGTCACCGCCCGCATCGTCACGGCCCTGGCCGGGCAGGCGCCGTCGCCGGTGGACGTCACGCCCTTTTCCCTCTCCCGCTTCGACAGGAGCCCACGCCCATGATCGGCGGATCGACACCCCAGGCCGAATTGGCCGACCTCTCGCCCTGGCCGAAACCTGCGCCGCCCATCTCGACGCAGGAATACCGGGATCGCCTCGACCTCGCCCGCAACCTGGCCGAAGGCCTCGGCGCCGACGCCCTCGTCGTCAACGTCGGCGCCAGCCTGCGCTACTTCACCGGCGTCACATGGAACCCGACCGAACGGCTGGTCGCCCTGATCCTGCCCGTGTCCGGCCCCCCGTCGATCATCTGCCCGGCCTTCGAACGCGGCTCGCTGGAGGCCGAACTGGCCCTGCCCTTCGACCTGCGCCTCTGGGAGGAAGACGAGGATCCGGCACGTCTGGTCACTGACGCCGTCGCCCCGGGCGCGACCCTGGTCATCGATCCGCTTCTGCCCTTCCACTACGGCGAGCGTCTTCGCGGCTTCGGCCTGGCGCTGACGAACGGGGCCCCGGTCATCGACGGCGGCCGCATGCGCAAGTCGCCCGCCGAACTGGCCCTGATGGCCCAGGCCAAGGCCATGACGCTGGAGGTTCACCGCCGGGCCGCCCGGATCCTGCGACCCGGCATCGCCGCCTCCGAGGTCAAACGCTTCATCGACGACGCCCATCGCGCCCTCGGGGCTTCCGGCTCCTTCTTCTGCGCGGTTCAGTTCGGCCGGGCGACGGCCTTCCCCCACGGCCTTCCCGGCGACCAGCGCTTGGAGGAAGATCAACTGGTCCTGATCGACACCGGCTGCACCGTTCACGGCTATCACTCGGACATCACCCGCACCTACGCCTTCGGCCAGGTCGATCAGCAGGTCCGCGACCTGTGGGATCTGGAAAAGGCCGCCCAGGCCGCCGCCTTCGCGGCCGTCGCCCCCGGCGTTCCCTGCGAAGAGATCGACCACGCCGCCCGCCGGGTTCTGCAGTCCGGCGGCCTCGGCCCCGACTACCGCCTCCCCGGCCTGCCGCACCGCACCGGCCACGGCATCGGCCTGTCGATCCACGAACCCGCCTACCTCGTGCGCGGCGACGCCACGATCCTGCAGCCCGGCATGTGCTTCTCGAACGAGCCGATGATCGTCGTCCCCGACCGCTTCGGCATCCGGCTGGAAGACCACTTCCACGTCACGCAAACGGGGGCCGCCTGGTTCACCGAGCCCCAGGCCTCGATCGACCGGCCGGTTTAGGCTGATGACGGCCGCCGAAAGAGGCGGCGCCCGATTGTGGGGGTTTCAGGGGATATTTAGGAAGCCGTGCTCTGATGCGGTCTGAACAAGGCCGGATCGGACCCCGCAACGCATGCATTTCAGCCGCGCGATGGACATCGAGACCACCGCGTCGTCACCGGCGGCGGCGGTCGTGCGCCCCGCGTCCGGACCGTCCGGCGACAGCGTTTTCGCGCGCCCGCTGCTGCCGATCTTCGCCGGCCTGATGGTCGCGGCCCTGACCACCGTCTCCATCCTCCTGGGCGACCCCAGGGCCCCGGTGCCGCTGTGGATCGCCAACGCCTTCGCCGCCGGCCTGTGGCTGAGGAGCGGGCGCGGCGCGAGTTTCGATCTGAGTTTCGGCGGCCTGATGCTGGCGGGCATCACGGTCGGGGAGTTCCTTGCGGGCAACGATCCCGTCACCTCCATCGTCCTGGCCCTGGTCAATCTGGCCGAAGTGGCCGCCGCCGTCCTGCTGGTGCGCCGGCTGGAACCCAACCTGGGCATCGGATCGGTACGGTCGACGCTGAACATCCTGGCCGCCGTCACCGGCGCCGCCGTGGTCGGCGGCATGGCGGGGGCCACGGCGTTCCACCTGCTGCGAGGCACCGACTTCCTGCACGGATTCCAGGTCTGGACCTTCGGCCACGCCCTCGGCCTGTTGATCGTCCTGCCGATGATCCTGTCGCTGGATCGCAAGATTCTGGACGGACTGAAGTCCCGCGCGAAGCTGATCGAGACGGTCCTGCTGCTGGGCGGCGCGTGCGCCCTGGCCTATTTCCTGTGCCTGAAGTCCTCGTCGCCGGTGGCGTTCCTGATGAATCCGGTGCTGCTGATCATTGCGGTGCGGCTCAGGGTCTGGGCCCTGTCGGTGGTGATGCTTGCGGTGTCGCTGTTTCTGATGGCGTCGATCTTTCAGGGCACCGGCCCGGCGACGACCAACGGCCTGCCGGTTTCCGATCGGGTGGTGCTGGCCCAGCTGATGCTGGCCTTCGCCGCCGCGCCTTACCTCTTCGTGGCGGCGCTGATCGAGGAGCGGGATCGTCTGTGGACCCAGGCGAGGGCAGGTCTGGCGCGAGCCGAACGGGCGTCGGAGGCCAAGTCGCGCCTGCTGGCCAATGTGGCGCATGAGATCAAGAGCCCGGTCGCCGGCGTCATCGGCATCGGCGAGCTATGGTCGTCGGGACAGCTGGGCCCCGTCAACGCCACCCAGGGCGAGATGGCCGGCATGCTGGTCAAGACGGCGCGACAGGTCGAGACCCTGGCGCACGACCTGCTCGACGTGGCGCGGGCCGAGGCCGGCACGGTCAAGGTCGAACCCCGGCCGACGGAGATCGTCAGCCTGATCGAGGACGTGCGTCGCTCGGCCCTGCTGCGGCCCGAGGCGCGCGGCGTCACCATCCAGGTCACGTCGGACGCGCCCAGTCTGGTGGCGCTGGCGGATTCCCAGCGGCTGCGTCAGGTCATCGACAATCTGGCCGTCAACGCGCTGAAGTACGGGGCCTCGGGCGGGGTCGTCGTGTTCCGGGCCCGCCACTGCGCCCTGGGCGTGCGGATCGAGGTCAGCGACCGTGGGCCCGGCCTGTCGGCCGACAAGCAGTCGCAGCTGTTCGAGCCGTTCAACCGCCTGGGTCTGGAGCGGTCGTCGATCGAGGGGCACGGCGTCGGCCTGGCCCTGGCGCGGCGTCTGATCGAACTGCAGGGCGGCGAGATCGGCGTGATCTCCGCGCCCGGCGAAGGCGCGACCTTCTGGGTCGAACTGCCCGCAGGCTGAAGCGGCCTTGCTCTGGCCGCGTTTCGCGGCACAGTGCCCCGCCATGATCCGCACCTGCCTGCTTTTCCGAACCGCCCGGCTGCTGGGCGGCGTGTCGCTGCTGATCGCGACGCCGGCCCTGGCCGCACAGGCCGCGCCCCAGACCGGACAGGCGGGCGCCGACCCCCAGGCCGAGACCCGACGCGGGCCGTCGCCGGAGGCGGTCGAGGCCGGCCGCAGCCTGACGCGCAATCTGAACAGCGGACCGCCGGTCGCCTATCCGACGCCGCCTCCACCGGCTGCGCCCGCGTCCTCAGCGCCCGCCGCCGCGACGCCCATCGCCAGTCCATCCGCAACCCCGATGCGAAGCGACCCGCCCGCGCCCGTCCCTGCGCCCCAGCGTGCCGAACCCGCGCTGTCGGCGGCCGAGATCGAGATACGCCGGGCCCTGACCCGCGATCTGAACAGCGGACCGCCCGCTGCGGCCCGGCCATCGACGCCGCCGCCGCTTGCGACGCCCGTCTCGCCGCCTGCGTCGCGGGTTGTCGAACCCGCCCCGGCCTCGGCTCCGCCGCCGTCAGCGCCAGCCCGCCGCCCGACTCCGCCCCCCGCGACGGTGACCGCGCCCGCCCCGCGTCCAACATCGCCCACGCCGACGGCCCCGGCCCCGGCCCCGACCCGGGCCGCGCCCGTCACGGCAGCGCCGCTTTCGCCGCCGCCCGTCGTCGCGCCCAGACCCGTCGTTCCGGCCCCCGTTCGGCCGTCGCCGAGCGGGTCCGCGCCGGCCTATACGCCCCCGCCCGCCTATGCGCCCCCCCGGCTGCCGGGGTCGAGCCCGGCCGTCGCCCCGCCGGTCGCGTCGGCGCCCGTCATGACGGCGCCGCCGCGCGCGGCCGCGCCCAGCCCCGCGGGGCCGACGACCGCAGCTGTCGGGGCGGCGGGCGTGCTGTCGGCGGCCGCCATCGCGGCCCTGCCGTTCACGGTGGACCTGCCGCAGGGCTTCACCCTGGTCCGCAGCCGACCGGGCGCGGACTTCGACGTCTATGCGGTGCAGCGGGGCGGCCGGTCGTTCGTGATGATCTACGCCGGACCCGCGTCGCAGTTTCCGATCTATGTCGGAGAGACGGCCCAGGTCGGCGGCCGGTCCTCGGTCGTGGTGGTCGAGGAGGGCCGTCGTCGGGCCATGGAGCACCTGTTCCAGCGTCCGGATTCGCCACGCGAGATCCATGTCTGGGTGGCCAGCGTCGCAGAAGCGGACGCCGCCCTGGCTGAAAGGATCGCCCAGTCGGTCGACGCCCGCTGAGGCGTCGCCCCGCAGGTCAGGCCGGACCGGGCTCACGCATCGGTGATGCCGAGCGGCCGCGACAGGCGCCGCCAAGGCTTGCGTGAGGCCGAAAGTCGATACAGTCTGCTAATGGTTCGCAATAGCGGAGACTGTCATGATCGTCCTGACCACCGGCGCCGGCGCCCTGTGCGCCCTGATCGGCGATCGACGCTGGGGCCGCCCGTCGCCCGCCCTCGCTAGCCCGCCCGCATCGCCGTCCCAGAGCCGCGACCCCGGACGCGGCGACGGCGTCAGCAGGTCATTGCAGCCCGGCGCCGGCGGCCTACGACCTGTCTGACCTCGACGTCAGCAGAGCCGACTTGCGCTCTCAGTGTCATCATATAAAACTTGATCCGGTAATGTGAGAGTCGCGCCGACAAGGCGCGCCACCGGGAAACGACGCCATGAAAGCCACCCCTCTTGTCCCGATCCTGGGCCTGATCCTCGCCGCCGGCGGTTTCGCAGCCGGCCTGGCGGCCGGACCGGCCGAGGCCGAGGTGATCCGGCTGAACACCCCCGCCCTGGGCCTGACGGCGGACCGGATCGGCGCCCTGCCCGACGCCGAGCGCGGCGCCTGGATGGACTATCTGGCGCGGTCACAGGCGCAGATGGCGGCGGACCGCGCGGCCCTGGCCGCCGAACTGCCCGCCGGGGCGACGCCGCCACCGCCGCCCCAGGCCGTGGGCGGAAACGGCCGCAACCTGCCGCTGGACCGGCCGGACGCCTGGTATGGATCGGCCGAGGCTCGCGCGACGGCGGACGCGGTCGTCACCTTCCAGACCCCGGCCGGCGGCTGGAGCAAGAACCAGGATCGCCGCATCGCCCGCCTGCCGGGCCAGAGGTTCTCCAACGACGCCGAGACGATGGAGCAGAACCCGGCCAATTTCGACGCGCCCGCCGACCGGTTCTGGACCTTCGTCGGCAGCCTGGACAATGACGCGACCTGGTCGGAGATGCGCTTTCTGGCCAAGGTGGCGGCTCATGCGCCGGGGCCCGAGGGCGACGCCTGGCGCGCCAGCGTGATCCGGGGCGTCCACTATCTGCTGAACGCCCAGTATCCGAACGGCGGCTGGCCGCAGAACTGGCCGCTGGAAGGCGGATTCCACGACTCGATCACCTTCAACGACAACGCCGTGGCCCAGGCCGCCATGGTGCTGAACGACGTGGCCCATGGCGCGGAAGGATTCGACTTCGTTCCGGCCGAACTGGAAAGCCGCGCCGCCGAGGCGACGCGCAAGGCCATCGACGTCATCCTGGCCGCCCAGGTGCGGTACGGCGACCGGGTGATGGGCTGGCCCCAGCAGGTGGAGCCGATGCGCCTGGTCCCGACCAGCGCCCGCAACTATGAGCCGCGATCGGTGGCCAGCGGCGAGACCACCGACATCCTGATCTTCCTGATGCAGCAGCCGGATCCCTCGCCGGAGATGCAGGCGGCGATCCGCGCCGGGGCGGCCTGGCTGGAGGCGGTCAAGGTCCATGACAAGTCGTTCGAGATGACGGCCGACGGCCGCAAGCTGATCGACAAGCCAGGGGCCGGTCCCCTGTGGTCGCGCAACTATGACATCGTCACGGGCCGCCCGATCTTCGGCGACAGGGACCAGACGATCCACGACGACGTCAACGGCATCTCGGTCGGTCGACGCAACGGCTATTCCTGGTGGCTGGCCTCGCCGCAGAAGGCGCTGGACGCCTACGCCGCCTGGTCAGCGGCGCGGCCCTGAGGCGGACGTGACGGGCGACCGGGGCTTCGGCCCTGGCCGGCCCGGCACCTACGGCCGGAAGTCCACATCGAACCGGCAAGGTTCGCCATAGGCCGCCGCCCTGGCCTCGCACAGCGCGGCGACGCCTGCCCCGTCCGGCCGCTCGCCGGTGTCGATCCAACCCTCCAGCGCCGCCAGCAGGGCTGCGTATTGCGGCGTGCTCAGCTTGGAATGCTCGGCCTCGCGCGTGAAGGTCTGCACCAGCAGGTCCGACCGGCCCGCCCGCGCCACCGTCTCGCGATAGGCCGCCGACATGGCGACGAAGGCGGTCGGATCGTCGATGCCGTGGATCGTCACGGTCGGCAGGACGATCAGCCCCGACAGGTCCGCGTCATAGGCCAATTGCGCCACCGCCGCCGGATCGGCCGAGAACCGCTCGACCCCAGCGTTAAGGGCCGCGTCGTCATCCGAGCCTGAATAGACCGTCCGGCTGTTGTCGAACGGATTGCGCCCGCCCAGCCGCTCCTGGACCATGTCCTGAAACAGGTTCGTGCCCCAGGCCAGATGGGCGACCAGCGCCCCTTCCTCGATCCCGACCACCGCCAGAATGTTCTTCAGGTTCGACGCCTGTTGCGGCGTGCGACGCGCGGCTGGCTTGTCCAGCCCCGTGCATTCACTGACCCGCGACGTCAGCTCCGCCCGCGTCATCCGCGCCCCGGCCGGCAGACCCTGCCACAGCGGATACTGCGCCTCGTCCGCGCGCGGGTGGTTGCGGCAATAGAATTGGTAGACGGCCCTCAGGTCGGCGCGAAAGCCGTAGGCCTTCGTCCCGCCCGCCAGGACGCCGCTGGTCAGCATGACCCCGTCGTAGTTGCGGTTGCCGTCCGCATCCAGGGCGTACAGCTCCGCCGCCTTGGCCGCGACGTTTCCGCCCCAGGACTGGCCGTGCAGAATCGTCCGCCTCGGCTTGCCGAACAGGGTCCAGAAGATACGCCGGACGATGTCGGTGTCCTCCGCCGCCATCCGCACGCCGTAACCGCCCCGCCGGTAGGTCGAGCCGATCCAGGCGTAGCCTTCGCGCACGGTCACGGCGAACCGCTGCAGATCCTCGGCCGTCTCGTCGATGTCCGGCGCTCCGGTGCGCGGCCCGCCGTGCGCGTGCACCACCAGGCCGCCGCTCCAGTCGGCGGGCACGGCGATCCAGTAGAAGGCGCCCTGGGCCGTTCCACCGCGCCAGCAGCGCGTCCCGCCCGGCAGGCCGCTCGGGCAGGCCGCCTCACCCGGCCCGCCCGCCACCGTCGCCGGCGTCGGCGTCGTGGGCGGGCTTTGCTGAGCCGAGGCGGGCGGGGTCGCCCCCGCCCAAACGGCGGCGGCCGCCGCGATCGCTGCAAACCCGCGCACCGTCATCCTCATCCCTCGTCCGTCCTCAGAACGACTTGCTGATCCGCGCATACCAGTAACGGCCATAGGGACGGTGGACCGAACCCAGATAGCCGCCGTCCGCCAGGGGCGGGCCTTCGTCGGCCGCATCCCTGACCCCGACGCGCACCCGCGTCCCGGCCAGGGCGCCCTCGTCGCCGAACTCATAGTCGCCATAGGCGTTGACCAGGAACTGGCTGTCCACGACCCAGGGATCGCCGGCCGAACTCAGCAGCCCGTTCTGTTCGATCTCGCTGACATACTGGGTCGAGAAGCCGGCGCGCCACGGCCCCTTGCGCCAGGTGAAGGTGGTGTTGATCCGCCATTCCGGACGTCCGCCCACCCCGATCAGCTGGGTCGAGTCCGGCAGGGGCGTCAGGGGATTGATCGTCCCTGCCTCGCGGGCGGCGTACAGCTCATCGACGATGTCGCCCGGCGCGCGGGAGAAGGTCAGCAGCTGCGAGGCGTTGAAGCGCAGGCTGAAGGTGCCCCAGGCGGTCCGGCGCTTGGTCCAGCTGGCCCCGAAGTCGACGCCCTCGACGGTCTGGGGCAGCAGGTTGATGAACCGGTCCGAGATGCTGATGATGTCGCCGACGGCCGTCAGTCCGGTGCCGGCGAAGAAAGCTTCGTCGTCCGCGTTCGGCGCCGCGCGCACGACCAGCGGATTCGCCCCGCCCTGCATCCGCAGCAGATAGTCCAGCGCCCGCGCGTTCTGCCCGCCCAACAGGCCGACGATGTCGGTCTGTTCGATCTTCCAGCGATCGACCGTGAAGGTGAAATCACCCAGGGCCTCCGGCAGGAAGCGCGGCTGGAACACCAGGCCGACCGACTGGTTGGTGCTCTCCTCCGGTTTCAGGTCCGGATTGCCCGCGATCAGCAGCGAGGCGCTGCCCGAGCGGTTGCAGCCGTTGAAGTCGGCGATGCGGCCCGCGCGCAGGTCGGCCTCGCACTTGTAGTAGTCGTTGCCGCTGTTCAGGCGCGCATACTGGGTCGCGTTCACCTGCTCCAGGTTCGGCGCCCGGAAGCCCTCGGAATAGGAGGCCCGCACCCGCAGGCCGTCGACGATGTCCCAGGCCATGGCGATCTTGGGCTTGGCCACCGAGCCGAAGTCCGAATAGTGCTCGGCCCGTCCGGCGACCTGGAAATCCAGAGCGTAGACCAGCGGGATGTTCATTTCCGGCGACACCACCGGAACGGCGAACTCGATGAAGGCGCCCGAAACCGTCCGATCGCCCTCGGTGTCCGGATTGGGGCTGACCGCCGAGACGTTCGACAGATTGGTGTCGCCCGTCACCATGTCCACGAAGGTGAAGGTGCCGTCCAGATTGGCGTCGCGATCGTCCGACTGGGTCTCGCGGCGGAACTCCACTCCGGCCGCCATGCCCAGCGAGCCGGCGGGCAGCTGGAACAGGTCGCTGCGCGAGACCTTGAAGTCCACCAGGGCCAGGGTCGTGCGCGACACCCGCTTCATGTCGAAGGTGACGGCGTCAATCGCCGCCTGCGACGACGTCAGACAGTCGCGATAGCTGGTGGTATCGACGCATCCGCCGCCGAACGGGTTGTAGGCGTCGGGCGTGGACAGGGCCAACTGCTGCTGCAGCTTGGTCATGTTGATGTTGGGCGAGACGTCCTCCGCCTCGGCCTCGGAATACAGCAGCGCCGTCTCCCAGTCGAAACCGCGCCACTCGCCGCGCAGCCCGCCCAGCAGGCGCGCCTGATAGTTCTTGACCGTCACTTCCTGGAAGCCGGTGTCCACGAAGCGGTAGTTGCCCAGCCGCACCGGCAGGCCCGCCGCCGGCACATTGGTCAGGTTCGGCAGCCGGTTCGGGTTGGCCGCGCCGTTGGCGAAGGTGATCGGGCCGAACGGATTGTAGTAGTTCGACGCCGGGATCCACAGGCCGTTCAGGTTGACCACCGGCGGCTGGATCGCCTTGCTCTCCGCCGCGTACACCCCGATCTCGCCGAAGGCCGTCACGTTCGGCGTCAGCTCGTAGTGGCCGGTGGCGAACAGGTTCAGCCGCTCGACCGAGGGCCGCACCGTCGTGCCGTAGCGTGTGTCATAACGCAGGTCGCGGTTGACGCCCGTATAGGCCACCGTCCCGCTGACCAGGCAGATGTCGCCCATGTCGACGCCCGTGCAGCCCATGCTCTTGGGCTGATAGTGGAACGCCCCGGCGGCGGTGGTCACCACCACCCCGTTCGAACGCGGCCTCAGGGCCGTCGTCGTCGCCGGCACGGCCAGCTGGGCCCACGGCGAGTGCGAGGATCGCCCGTCCGGCACATTGCTGGTCTCATAACCCGCATACTGCGAGAAGAACGGCCGCATGTCGTCGCTGCGGGTGAAGTCCTGCTCGTCCGCCATCAGGGCGGTGCGGTCGGAATAGTTCAGGAACAGGGAGACATTGCCCCGATCCAGATCCTTGCCGGCGAAGAGATTGGTCTCGAACTCCCGCATGCCGGTGCCTTCGGCGCCGCCGTACTGCAGGTCCATGCGCAGACCGTCGAAGTCGTCCTGCAGGACGGTGTTGACCACCCCGGCCACCGCATCGGCGCCGTAGATGGCCGCCGCGCCGTCCAGCAGCACTTCGACCCGCTCGAGCCCCGCCACCGGCACGGCGTTGGAGTTGAAGCTCTGGACCGGCACCGTGCCGGTGTCCGACGTGCCCTGGCTGGTCGGGTGCTGCACCAGTCGGCGGCCGTTCAGCAGCACCAGGGTGTTGCCCACGCCCAGCGAGCGCAGGTTGACCGAGTTGACGTCGCCGCGCGCCGAGTTCGACGTCTGCGGATTGTTGGCGCTGTCGAACAGCACGTCGCCCATCTGCGGAATGGAGCGGAACAGATCGTCGCCCGAGACCGCGCCGGTGGCGGCGATCTCTTCCTGACCCAGCACCGCCACCGGCAGGGCGCCGGTCGTGCGGGCGCCGCGGATCTGCGAGCCGACGACCACGACCTCCTCGACCTGGGTCGCTTCTCCGTCCTGCGCCGCCGCCGCGTCCTGCGCCAGGGCCGATCCGGCCGCCAGAACCAGAACCAGCGAGGCGGTCGTCCCCATCAGGGTCAGTCGATTGTGCGTTCTCATCTCTTCCTCCTCCCGGGCCGCCGTTGTGGTCGACGGTCCCGTCCGTGAATTCGTCCCGGCGGTCAGTCGTCCGCCAGGACCAGATCGTCGCCCGGCCCTGCGGCCGGGTCCGGCGCCGCCGCCAGCGGCTGGGGCGCACCGTCCAGGGCGGCCTTCAGGGCGTCACGATCCAACGCGCCCTCCCAGCGGGCCACCACCACGGTGGCCACGGCGTTGCCGATGAAGTTGGTCAAGGCCCGGCACTCGCTCATGAAGCGGTCGATGCCCAGGATCAGCGCCATGCCGGCGACCGGCACGTCCGGCACGACCGACAGGGTCGCCGCCAGGGTGATGAAGCCGGCGCCGGTGATGCCCGCCGCCCCCTTGGACGACAGCATGGCCACCAGCAGCAGCGTGATCTGCTGCCACAGTGTCAGGTCGATGTTCAGCGCCTGGGCGATGAACAGGGCCGCCATCGTCATGTAGATGTTGGTGCCGTCCAGATTGAACGAATAGCCGGTCGGAACCACCAGGCCGACCACCGACTTGGCCGCGCCGGCGCGCTCCATCTTGGAGATCAGGCTCGGCAGGGCGGCTTCCGAGCTGGAGGTGCCCAGCACCAGCAGTAGCTCTTCCTTCAGATAGCGGATCAGCTTCAGGATCGAGAAGCCGTTGGCCCAGGCCACCGCGCCCAGAATGCCCAACACGAAGATGATCGACGTCAGGTAGAAGGTCGCCACCAGCGCCGCCAGATTGACGATCGAGGCGATGCCATAGGCGCCGATGGTGAAGGCGAAGGCGCCGAACGCCCCGATCGGCGCGGCCTTCATCAGGATCCCGACCAGGCGGAAGAAGGCCGCCGACGCCGACTCCAGGAAGGTCATCACGGGCTTGCCCGCGTCGCCGATCATGGCCAGGGCTATGCCGAACAGGATCGAGACGAACAGCACCTGCAGGATGTTGCCGGTCGAGAAGGCGCTGACCACCGTGTCGGGAATGATGTTGAGCAGGAAGTCCTTGATTTTGGTCTCGTGCGCCGCCGAGGCGTATTGCGCGACCGCACCGCCGTCCAGGGTCGACGGGTCGATGTTCAGGCCGCGTCCGGGCTGCACCACATTGGCGACGATCAGGCCGACGATCAGGGCGAGGGTCGAAAAG
This sequence comes from Brevundimonas sp. VNH65, assembly GCF_049445955.1. Classification (NCBI taxonomy): domain Bacteria; kingdom Pseudomonadati; phylum Pseudomonadota; class Alphaproteobacteria; order Caulobacterales; family Caulobacteraceae; genus Brevundimonas; species Brevundimonas sp. VNH65. The sequence continues at coordinate 150,020 of NZ_JBMSDX010000003.1, forward strand.
ACCAGGAAATAGCCGAACGCCTTGGCCGCCACCCGCCCGACCTTGCCGATGTCGCGCATACCCGCGATGCCGGTGACGATGGTCAGGAAGATCACCGGGGCGATGACCATCTTCACCAGCTTGATGAAGGCGTCGCCCAGCGGCTTCAGCTCCGTGCCGAACGCGGGCCAGAAGTGTCCGATCACGGCGCCCAGCGCGATCGCGGTCAGCACCTGCACATACAGGTGGGTCCAGAAGGGACGGCGGCCGGCCGGAACGGCGGCGGCATGCGGATCGACGCTGTGCAACACGATGTCCTCTTTCGCGGACAGGGTCCGCGCCTCCTCCGTCGCGGTCTTGGCGCCGCTGGGGTTCGCCTCATTCTTGCCGCCGCCTCGTCGGGAGCGAACCGATTTGTCCTTGGGCGTCTTCATGTTGTTTTTCCTGCCTTTTGTTCAAACTCCGGGCATGGACGCCCGCCAATGTGTGTGAAATTTCGCCGCGCTCTCTGGCCATAGTGTGCGAAATTCTGCACACTATGGCCGTCATGCCTCAGCGCCTTCATGCCCGGTTCTCGACGCTCTTTCGACAGCCGATGCGGCCGTGGACGGCGCTGGCGGCGATCTGGCTCATCCTGACGTTCGCCGCCGCCTTCGCCGCCGGTGAAATCGCCCGTCGTCAGGCCGCGGCCGAGCTTCGCGCCAAGGCCGAAGCCGCCGCCGCCCTGCACGCCGCGGTCCTGCGCAGCGAACTGGACAAGCACCGGTCCCTGCCCCTGGTCCTGGCCGAGGATCCCGAGGCCCTGGCCCTGCTGCGCGCGCCCGGATCGGACCCCGGCGTCATCAACCAGAAGCTCGAGCGGCTCGCGGCCCAGACCCGCGCCGCCGCCATCTATCTGCTGGACGCCGACGGACTGGCCCTGGCCGCCAGCAACTGGCGCCTGCCCACCAGTTTCGTCGGATCCGACTATGGCTTCAGGCCCTATTTCCGGCGTTCCATGGCCGAGGGCGGCGCCGAGTTCTTCGCCCTCGGCACGGTCAGCGGGCGGCCCGGCCTCTATCTGGCGCGCCGCCTGGTGGACGCCTCCGGCCGCCCCCTGGGCGTCGTCGTGGTCAAGGTCGAGTTCGACGATCTGGAGGCCGAGTGGCGACGGACAAGTGAACCCGCCTATGTCGCCGACCGCAATGGGGTCATCCTGATCACCAGCATCCCCGACTGGCGGTTCCGCACCGTCGCCCCGATGACCGAGGCCCAGCGTCGCGACGTCCTGACCGGCCAAACCCTGGGCCACGACGCCCTGGCGCCCCTGCCGTTCCGCACCCCCGCAGAAGGAACCGGCGTCGTCAGCGCCGCCGCAGAAGGTCCGGTGGAACTCTGGGCGTCGGCGGCCACCAGCACCTCGACGCCGGGGTGGACCCTGCATCTGCTGTACCCGGCCGGGCGCTCGATCACCGTGGCCGTCGCCAACGCCCGGGCCGTCGCCGCCCTGGGGACCAGCCTGCTGATGGGCCTCGCCGCCGTCTGGCTGCGCCGCCGGCTTCAGGCCCAGGCCGAGACCCGTCGCAGGGAGGCGGCCCGCGCCGACCTGGAGCGTCTGGTCGCCGAACGCACCACCGAACTCAGCACCGCCAACGACGAACTCAGCCGCCAGATCGAGGAGCGACGCCGCTCCGAGGCCGCCCGCGAACTGCTTCAGGACGAACTGGTCCAGGCGGGAAAGCTGGCGGTGCTCGGCCAGATCGCGGCGGGCGTGGCCCACGAGATCAACCAGCCCGTGGCCGCCATCCGCACCTCTGCCGAAACCGCCGAAACCTACCTGGGCCGGGGCGACGGCGACGGCGCGCACAAGGCGTTGAGGCGGATCGCCGACCTGACGGGCCGGATCGGCACGATCACCGACGAACTGCGCGCCTTCTCCCGCAAGACGGCGGCCAGCCCGACCCCGATCAGCCCCGACGCCGCCATCGACGGCGCCCTGCTTCTCCTCACCGGCCGCCTCAGGGAAAGCGGCATCCGCATCCGGCATGATCGCGGCGAGGATGATCTGCGGGTCCTGGCCGAGCCGGTCCGGCTGGAACAGGTCATCGTCAATCTGGTGCAGAACGCCCTCGAGGCCATGGAGGGCGCCGACATCGACCATCCGGCTCTCACCCTGTCCACGACGCAGAAGGGCGGCCGGGTCGAGATCAGCGTGACCGACAACGGCCCCGGCCTCGACGCCACGACGGCGGCGGCCCTCTTCACCCCCTTCACCACCACCAAGGCGCGCGGCCTGGGTCTGGGTCTGGTCATCAGTCGCGACATCGTGGCGGCGTTCGGCGGCGAACTGAACCTGCGGCCGTCCGAACGCGGCGCCGTCTTCGTCATCACCCTCCGGGCCGTCTGACACCGCCGCCATGGACTTCAGCCGCCCCAACGCCGTCTGCCTCGTCGATGACGACGACGATTTCCGCGACGCCCTCGCCGAACGCCTGACGCTGGAGAACTATTCCGTCACGCCCTGCTCCGGCGGCGAGGCGGCGCTCAAGGCGCTGGATCCCGGCTTCCCCGGCGTGGTCGTCACCGATCTCCGCATGCCGGGACTGGACGGCCGCCAGCTGCTCAGCCGCATCCAGGCCATCGACGAAGATCTGCCGGTCCTGATGATGACCGGACACGGCGATGTGGAGGACGCCGTCGCCGCCCTGCGCCAGGGGGCCTACGACTTCGTCGCCAAACCCTTCCCCTTCGACCGCCTCAAGGAAAGCCTGGGTCGGGCGATGGAGAAGCGGGCCCTCGTCCTCGACAACCGGCGCCTCGCCGCCGTGGCCGTCGACGCGGGCACCGAACTGCCCCTGCTGGGCGCCAGTCCCGCCATGGCGCGGCTGCGCGACACCATCGCCCAGCTCGCCGACGCCCGGCTGGACGTGTTGATCGAGGGCGAGACCGGCGTCGGCAAGGAGGTCGTCGCCCGCGCCCTGCACAACGGCGGACGCCGCCGCATCCACCCCTTCGTCGCCGTCAACTGCGGGGCCCTTCCCGAGGGCCTGATCGAGACCGAGATGTTCGGCCACGAGGCCGGCGCCTTCCCCGGCGCCCTGCGCCGCCGCATCGGCTACATCGAGGAGAGCCATCGCGGTTCCCTGTTTCTCGATGAGATCGAAAGCATGCCCCCGGCCGTTCAGGTCAAGCTGCTGCGCGTCATCGAGGAACGCGAGGTCCAGCCGATCGGCGGTCGCCCCCGCCCCGTCGATCTCAGGATCCTCGCCTCGTCCAAGATCGACCTGGAAGCCGCCGTCGAGGCCGGCGCCTTCCGTCGCGATCTCTTCTACCGTCTGAACGTGGTGCGCATGCGGGTGGCGCCCCTGCGCGAGCGGCGCGAGGACATTCCCCTGCTGTTCGCCCACTTCCTGCGCCGGGCGGCCGCCCGCGACGATCGCTCGCCTCCGCCCCTGACCCCGACGGTGCGGCGCCGTTTGCTGGACCATGACTGGCCTGGAAACGTCCGCGAGCTCATCAACTACGCCGAACAGGTCGCGGTGGGCCTGGCCGGCGCGGACCGTACGCTCGCAGACGTGCCGGATACGGGCTCGCTCACCGACCGCCTGGCCCGTTACGAGCGCGAGCTTCTGGCCGAGGCCCTGGAGCGCAGCGGCGGCGACGTCACCGCCGCCGGCGCCGCGCTCGGCCTGCCGCGCAAGACCCTCTACGACCGCCTGAAACGCCTCGGCCTCAGGCCCGCCGATTTCCGCGCGCCCTGAATGACCGTTCTCGGCGGTTGCTCAGCGACAGCACATGGACCGCGTCAGTGGCCGCTGAGGGTGGAAAAGAGACGTTGTACGACGGGCCTTTCGCGGGAACATTGCCTGCGCCGCAAATGGAGCCGATCGTGCAATCTCTTTTGGCAGCCTTGGCAGCCACACTTGTGCTCAACGGGTTTTCACCGCCATCCGATGCTGGATGGGAAGGCGCGGCGTGGGGAATGACACCGGAGCAGGTGTCAGCGGCTGTCCCCGGCGTTCGCGTTGTTCGTCGGGGAATGTCTCTGTCCAATGCGCGAAAACAGGGAGTAAGGGACGCTGCGATATACGGCATCGAAATCGAGTCTGAATATTTCTACGGCCCGGACGGCTTGAGCTTTGTTCGATTTGACGTCCCCTTCAGGCGATGCACGTCCCTGCTAGACGGCCTGCTCGCCGAGCATGGACAACCCACGAACGTAAGCGACCAAGCCATTTTGAAGTTGATCACTTGGGAAGACCCCGTAGCGGGCAATAGGCTCGTTCTACTGCACTCCGCCGCTGGCATCTGTGACCTTCGCATCCGGCCGATCGAGGAAGCTGGAAACGGATATGACTAATGTCGACAACGGGTGAAAAGCAGACGCCAGTGCCGTTACTGGAGCCTATGGTTGAGCCTCAAGACATCGGCGAACTGAAGGAGGGGCTAGGAGCGCCGCTTCTTCGTGTTCTCCAGGCTCGAGTAGGTCAACCTACTCTGGTTCGCATGGCGGATGGGACAATTCACACGGTCTTCGACGGCTCGGGATGGGGACGCGACCTGGGTGACAAGTGGGAGCATCTGACCGCTTTCCTCGGACCTGACCATCAAGCTGAATTTGCGTTCTTCTACATGTCTGATGTCGAGTGCCTGATCGATCCTGACTCGCGTGTTGTGCTGATCAGCCAAACACCCGCGCCCGGTGAATCCTGACGTCAGCAACGGGTCGGACGCTGTCGCCAAGACCAAGCCTGAACTCAGTGCTTCCTTCTCCCGGTTGGGAGAAGGTGGCCCGCAGGGCCGGATGAGGGGACGGTTTGGAGTTCGGCGACAGCCGCTGCACCGCCCGCGCTACGGCTGACGCCGACTGCAGCGGTTGTCCCCTCACCCTTGAGCGCCAGAACGACGGCTTCGCCGCCGTGCGCTCAATCCCTCTCCCAACCGGGAGAGGGGAGATCAGAACGTCCGCAACGGGTCGAGAACGGTCATCCGCAAACGCCCGCAAACGACCCTGAGCCGCGCGTTCGGCTTCATCGGAAAACGACGACCATCTCCTCGACCGCCTCCCCCTACGGAGGTTTCATCTCCCCGCCCCAATCCCGACGCAATTCGCTACGCATGTAACGCTACACATGTAGCGGACAACCTCGGGAGCCCCCCATGATCGAGACCCTGCCGCGCCGGGAACGGGAGGTCTTCGAGACCCTGTGCCGGCTGGACGGCGGCACGGCGGCCCAGGTTCGCGAGGCCCTGTCCGACCCGCTCAGCGATTCCGCCGTCCGCACCATGTTGCGCCGGCTGGAGACCAAGGGCCTGGTCCGGCGCGACGGCGGCGGCGACGGCTTCGTCTACCGACCTGCGCCCCGCACCGAGACCGTCGCCGCCGGCGCCCTCCAGCGCATGATCGACACCTTCTTCGCCGGGTCGGCCGCCAGTGCGGCCACGGCCCTGCTCGGCATGGGTCAACGCCTGTCGCCCGAGGAGGCGGCGGCTCTTGAGCGCGCCATCGACCAGGCGCGGGCCCGCGATGAGGAGGCGGGCCAATGAACGGCGCTCATCTGTCCGTCGTGATCCTGGGGCTCGCGCTGAAGTCCTCGATCATCGCCGCCCTTGGCCTCGCCGCCGCGCGCTGGCTGGGTCGCGCGCCGGCGGAACGCGCGACGCTGTTGCGGGTCGCGGTGCTCTTTGTCGTGGCCCTGCCCTTCATCGCCGCCTTCGCGCCGGATTTCGCTCTCACCGTCCTGCCGTCCGCCCGCCCCCTGCCGATGTCGCCGGCGCTCGACCCAGGCCCCATGTGGACCGGTCAGGTCGCCGCCGTCGGTGATGTGGCGGTGGCCGCCGCCCTGCCCTGGCCCACGCTCGGCGGCCTCCTGGCGACGGCCTGGATCGTCGGCGCCTGCGCCCTGTCGGCCCGGCTCGCCCTGGGTCTGCACACCCTGTCGCGCTGGACCGAACGGGGCCAGGCCGTGGCCCAGGGTCCGTGGCGCGACTGGCTGGCCCGCCTCTCCGACCGTCGCCCGCCCCTACTGCTGTCGTCGACCGAGGTCGCCGGGCCGCTCAGCTGGGGCGCGGGCCCCGGCGTGATCCTGCTCGATCCCGCCAGCCTCCAGGCGCGTGAGACCGCGCCGGCCGTCCTCGCCCACGAACTCGCCCACCTGCGGCGTCGCGACTGGATCTTCCTCGTCCTCTCGCGCCTCGCCGTCGCCGCCTTCTGGTTCAACCCGCTTGTCTGGCGGCTGCATGAGGCTCTGGTCGACGCCTCGGAACAGGCCGCCGACGCCGAGGCCGTCCACGCCGTGGGCCGGGACGCCTACGCCCGGACCCTGGTCCGTCTGGCCGCCCAGCCCGTCGCCGCCTCGCCCTCTCCGTTCGTCGCGACCGCCATGGCCGCCGACGCCCGTTCTCTCAAGAAAAGGATCGCCCTGCTGATGACCGACGCCCCTCCCTCTCGCCGCCGCCGCTTCGCCCTGAGCCTGGGCGTGGTCGGCCTCGCGGTCGTGGCCACGCCCCTGGCCGCGCTCGAACTCCACAACCGGGCCGCCGCGCCCGCCGCCCCGGCTCCGGCGGCTCTCGCCTCGGTGATCGCCACCCAGTCCACGGCGCCCCAGGCCCCGACCTCGGCGTCGACCTCGACCCGCGCCGTCTATGTTCAGACCGGCGGCCGCACCTATGTCTCGGTCCCGCACGGATCGCCCCTGCCCCAGGCGACCACCGAGGTGACCTATCTGCGGCCGGAGGACATGCCCGTCGCGCCGCCGCCCCCGCCGCCGCCCGCCCCTCCGGCCCCGCCCGCCGCTCCGACCTTCCTGGCCGCCTTCGCCCCGCCGCCTCCCCCGCCTCCCCCGCCTCCCCCGCCTCCCCCGCCGGCCCCTCCTGCGCCCCCCGCGCCTCCCGCCTTCACCGGACAGGGCGTCTACTACCGCTCATGGGAAGACCTGACGCCGGAACAGCGTCGCGACGTCGAACGGGCGCGTGAACAGGCGGCCCAGGCCCGGGAACAGGCCGCGGAGGCCCGCCGCCACGCCGCCGAGGCCCGTCGGGCGGGCGAAGAGGCCCGTCGCGCCGGAGAGCAGGCCCGCCGCGACGGCGCACGCGCCGCCGCCGACGCCCGCCGCCAGGCCGAGCACGCCCGCACCCACGCCCTCGCCCAGGCCGAACAGGCCCGCGCCCACGCCGTCCGCGCACGCGCCGACGCCGAACGCGCTCGGGGCGAGGCCAAGGTCCACATGCGTCAGGGCGCCGACCAGATGCGCTCCGGCGCCCGCCAGATGCGGGAAGAAGGCCGTCGCCTGCAGGACCCCGCCTACCGGGCCGAACAGATCGCCCGCAACCGCGAGCGCGGCCACACGGTGACCGACGCCCAGCTGCGCGAACTGTCCACCAGCCTGCCGCAACGCGCCGACGAACTGGACCGCCGCGCGGACGAACTGGCCGCCCGCGCCGCCCGGGACTGACACCACACGCCGCCCCGATCGGCCCCGGCCGGTCGGGGACTGCGGCAAATTTGTTTTTCGCCCCGTTTTCTGCGTTTCCGCCCAATTTTCCTCATCCAACCTCTGCGGTTTCGCGTAGTGTCGTTGCATGAAGGCATAGCGCCTCCGTGCCTCAGGCAGGCGGACGGACGGGATGGGCGATCGCGACGCGGCAAAGGAAGCAGGCTGGCCCTGGCGCGACTACTGGCGTTCGGGTCAGGCGGGTGTCGCGGGTGACGGAACCTGCGGGACCGAGGCGGGCAAAACGGACGCTGCCTGGCTGCCGTGGTTCGCTGACGCTCTTGATCGGGCCAGGGTTCTCGACCTCTGCACCGGCGGCGGCGCCGTCCTGCGCCATGCGGCCCAAGCCGCAGGGAGATCCTTCGAACTGATCGGCGTGGATGAAGCAACCCTCGCCGAAGATCCGTCCCTCGTGGCTCTGGGTATCAGGCGGATAGGCGAAACGTCGATCGACGCCCTGCCGTTTCCCGACGGCGCCTTCGATGTCGTCACCTCCCAGTTCGGCGTCGAATACGCCGACCACGGCCGGGCGCTTGCCGAGGTCGCCCGCGTGACCCGGCCCTCGGCGTCGGTCCGCTTCCTGCTGCACCACGCCCACAGCGAGATCACCCGTCAGGCGAGGGCCGGCCTCGCCGCCTATGATGCTGTGATCGGCGACGGCCGACTCGTCGACCAGTGCCGGGCGGCCTACGCCTCACGTCTGAACGGCGCCGCCGAGCTGGAGGCCGCCGCCCAAGCCCAGGCGCTCCGGGCCTCCATCCTGGCCGTGGCGGCGCGGGTCGGCGCCGATCCGGCCCTGTCCACGACCCGCTACATGCTGAGCTACATCAACGACCTGGCCATGGGCGTGGATCGCTACAGTCCGATGAGCGCCCTTCAGTGCATCCAGGACTTCAAGGACAGGAACGCCGCCTGGCGCGAACGCCATCGTCTTCAGGTCGCCGCCGCCATGGACAGCCCGGCGCTCGACGCCTTTCTCGCGATCTGCGCGCAGAACCGACTCAGCCTTCGGTCCCGTGCGGAGTGGCGGGACCCGGTCGGCGGACTGATGGGCTGGCTCGTCGATCTGTCGCGCGACGCCGACGGAGGCGTCTGAGCCGATTCAGGGCGCGGTTGGTCGACCGTCGGCGTCGAGCCCGGCCTCCGCCAGCGTCGCCGGCGGCGTGGTGATGTTCGCCCGGATCCGACGCGCCGCATGTTCGCAACGCCCCGGCAGGCCGAAGAACAGGCCGAAGGCCTGGCTGCGGACCTTCTCGTCCTCCTGCGCCATCAGCGGCGCGAACATCGCCGTGGCGTCGTCCGCCGCACGTCGCGCCGCCTCTCGCACGGCGGACGTCTGACGCGCGGAGGCCTCGGCCAGGGCGGAACGGAAGTCCACCGCCTCAAGACGGCCCAGGCGCATGATCTCGCGATCCAGCGGATCGTCATTGGTCAGGGTCTCGCCCAGCTTCACATGTCCCGTCACAAGGGCCTCGCACCACGCGACGAACGGATAGTCAGCCTCGGGCGCCCCGCGCGGCAGCGGCGCCTCATAGGCCAGCGCCTCGCGCGTCCGCACGTCCGCGACGCTCTCCAGGGGCCGGCGGTTGCCGGTCACCACCACATCGTCCTGGCCGGGCGAGGCGGTCTGCATCAGGGCGGCGAGAAGCAGGGAAGTCAGCATGCGATCTTGGTCCATGTTCCGCGCATCCGGGCGCGCGACGCCTTAACGCCTGGAGGGGCGCGATGGTTTTTCTGCGGCGGAGCTCGATCGGAGCCACGCTTCAGGCGCGCAAGAAAAGGGCGGCGGACCCGAAGATCCGCCGCCCCGTTCTGGCTTCGTCCGACCCGAGGGTCGGTCAGTCTTAGAAGTTCGCGGTCACGCCGACGAACATGTAGCGACCCAGGGCGTCGTACAGCTGCGGGTAGGTGTTCCCGTTGCCGCCGGTGCCGGCCGCGACCGACAGCGGCGGATCGCTGTCGAACACGTTGTTGATGCCGACGCGCGCGCTGACCGTATCGGTCACCTGCCAATCGGCCGACAGGTCGAAGTAGTTCATCGCATCCAGCGTCGAGTCGAGACGACCGCTGACCGGGCCGGTCAGGCTCGAACCGTAGTCGACCTCGCTGTAGTGACGCCACGTGCCGGACACGTTGACGTTCCACGGCGACTGCCAGGTGACGCGGGCGCGGTGACGCCATTCCGGGTTCGGAATGCCGCACTGGGCCGAGCCGTAGTAGCCGACGCAGTCCGAAACCGCGCTGGCGGTGCCGGTGCCGGTGTCGGATTCCAGCGAGTTCAGCCAGGTGCCGACGAAGGCGAAGCCCAGCTGACCCCAGCCCATGACGCCCCAGTCTTCCAGGTCGACATTGTAGCCGGCGTTGACGTCGATACCCGAGGTCTTCAGGCCGCCGATGTTGATCGACAGGTTCTCGACGAAGCCTTCACCGACCCACAGCGAACCGGTCGGACCGCGGTTGATGCGGCCGCAGGCGGCGGCGTCGTTGTCACGGTAGCACAGGTCCAGGGTGTTGGCGGCGCCGACCGACGAGATCAGGCCGTCGACCTGGATGTCGAAGTAGTCAACCGAGATGTTGAAGCGCGGCAGGAACGACGGGGTGGCGACGAAACCGAACGTGAAGGTGTCGGATTCTTCGGCGCCCAGGTTCGGGTTGCCGCCCGTGATCTGGTTGTACTGACCGGCCGGGCTGTTCAGAGCGGCGCTGCCGTACTGCGCCGCCGGAACGCCGGTGGCCGTGCACTGCGCCAGGGTGGCGCGGAAGGCCGTGCCGACCGGGGCGCCGCAGGGATCACCCGAGTCGATGTCGAACAGACCGAAGCCCTGAGCCGCGAACAGCTCCAGCACGTTCGGAGCGCGAACGGCGCGCGAGTAGCTGGCCCGCAGACGCAGGTCGGCCACCGGCGCATAGTCGGCGCCGAACTTGTAGGTGTCGGTCGAGATCGCCGCATATTCCGAGTGGCGATAGGCGGCGTCGATCGAGGCCGAATAGGCCCACGGCTGATCGTCGGCCAGCGGCAGCTGGACTTCCGCGAACACGTCGGTCACGTCCGCCGAACCGGTGATGCCGATCGTCGGGCCGCCCTGGCCGGCGCCGTCGCCCGAAGCGAAGGCGGCGTCCGTGGTCGAACCCAGATAGTCACGACGGTATTCGGCGCCGAAGGCGACCTTGGCGCCGGAGGCGGCCCAGGGCGACTGGATGCCGTACTGGGTCAGGTCGCCGGTCACGGCGGCCGTCACGACCTGCTGCGTCGTCTCGCCGGTCTGGACCAGCGGGATCTGCAGATAGTCGAGCGCGGCCTGGGTCACGCCGCCCGAGGTGAAGACGTCGTAGGGGACGCAGTTCGGGTCCGAACCGTCGACCACCGAACGGCAGGTCGGCACGCCGCCCACGTTCACGACGTCGGTCGCCCGCGTCAGACGCGTGACCGAGAAGTCGTTCAGATAGGTGCGCGACAGACGAACGCGCGAGAATTGCGCGGCGACGTCGTAGTTCCAGCCTTCGGTGATCAGACCGCGCAGGCCGACGACCATGCGGTAGGACTCATAGTTCAGCGAGTCCTGACGACCGCCGCCCTCGACGTTCCGGCGACCGATGTAGAACGGCACCGAATCGCCGGCGGCGATCTGGGCCGGGGTACAGATCAGGCCCGACTGTTGCGCCGACAGCAGCGGGTTGTCGCAGTTGATGGTCGAGGCGTTGAAGAACGAACCCGAGGGCGCGATCTGGGCCACCGACGAATAGTCGTTGAACATCAGCTGGGCGAAGGCCTCGGCGTGCTCATTGATCTCATAGCGACCGAAGGCGCCCATGGTGTAGCGTTCGTCGGGGCGCTGGTAGTAGTTGATCGGGCCGTAGTTGTAGGCGTTCAGGTCGCCGACATACGGGACGAACTCCCGGTTGGCGTTCACGGTGTACGCGAAGGTCGCGAAGTCGGTGAACTGGCCGGGGAAAGAGGTGCCCGAGCCGCCGCAGGCATAGGTCGTGGGACGCGCCGCGACCGGGTTGGCGATCGTACAGGCCGAATAGTCGCGGTGCGCCTGCAGCACTTCATTGTTGTTGCGATAGCCGGCGTAGGCCAGCAGCGAGCCCTTGCCGTCCGGCGTCTGCACGCCCATCGACAGGGTGATTTCGCGGCTTTCGCCGTCCGAGACGTTGTCGTCGGGCAGCTTGAACTGCGAGGCGTTGGTCTGGCCGCGACGCACGATTTCCGCGCGCACGTTGCCGACGCCGTCATAGTCGTTGTTGTGCTGATAGAAGCCGTACTGGGCGTCGATCTGGATGCCCTCGAACTCCTTCTTCATGATGAAGTTCACGACGCCGGCGATGGCGTCCGAGCCGTAGACGGCCGAGGCGCCGCCCGTCAGCACTTCAACCCGCTCGACCAGCTGGCCGGGGATCTGGTTCAGGTCGGCGGCGTCGTCGTTCGGCGAGCCGTAGCCCATGCGGCGACCGTCGATCAGCACCAGGGTGCGCGACGAGCCCAGGTTGCGCAGCGAGACCGTGGCGGTGCCCGAGGCGCCGTTCGACACCGTCGAGTTCTGCGAGGCGAAGGCCTGCGGCAGTTGGGTGATCAGGTCTTCGACGCGGGTCACGCCCTGGACGTCGATGTCCTCGCCGGTCACCTGGGTGACGGGGCTGGTGGTGACCAGGTTGGCCTGCGGAATACGCGAGCCGGTGACGACGATTTCGGCGACTTCGTCGGCCACCGGCTCCTGGCTCTGGGCCATGGCCGGGGCGGCGAAGGCCATCATGGCCACGCCGGTGATGATCGTCGTCGCCATCAGGCGTTGACGGGTGAATTGGGTTCTCAAGGATCTTTCTCCTGATTTTCTACGGCGCTTCCAGTCCCCCAGGGCGCCGCTTCTGACCGCTTGTTATGTCCGCAGACGCGAGCGCATGCGGCTGTCGCCGTATACGGTTCGCGTGCTGCCACAGGTTAGGCGCGAGATTCGCGGTTGCGCCACATCAATTACACAGCGGTAATCAACTCGACGCAGGACTGTCGTATTCGGGCCACGTTCCGGATTGGGCTCACGAAGCTGGCTTTCGGCGCTCCGGCCATGGCAAGCTGCCCCCGGATCTGGCGTCTCCGTTCGACACGCGTCCAGATCACCCGGATTTTGTGAAAGATATGAACATGTTGCCGCAAAACGTCTCGCACCTGCTCGTCGCGGCCGGCCTGACGGCGCTCCTCGGTCTGTCAGCGAACCCTGTTCACGCCCAGACCGCGCCCGCAGCGCGTCCGGAGGCGATGAATCGCCTTGTCGCCTGCCGACAGATCACCGAGGCCCAGGCCCGACTCGCCTGCTATGACGCCGCCGTTTCCGATTTCGACACCGCCCAACGCCAGGGCGAGGTGGTCGTCGTGGACCGCGCCCAGGTCAGCCAGGCCCGGCGTCAGCTCTTCGGCTTCCAACTGCCCAGCGTGACCCTGTTCGATCAGGGCGATCGCCCGGAGGCTCTGGACGCCATCGAGACCACCCTGGTGCGCGCCGGCCAGTCGGGCGAGGGCCGCTGGGTCTTCACCCTGGCCGACGAAAGCGTCTGGCGTCAGGTCGACACCGAGCGCGTCACCTTCCGCAACCGCCAGGGCGAGCCCGTCAGGGTTCGTCGCGCGGCGCTCGGCAGCTTTCTGATGACGGTCGGAAACAGCCGCGCCGTCCGCGTCCGGCGTCAGTAGGAGGCCTCGATATGGCGTTTCGCACCCTCGCGCCCGGCGTCCATGTCTGGGGCCAGATCGATGAGGCGGACCTCGATACGGCCGCCGCCCTGGGCGTTCGCCACGTCGTCAGCAACCGGCCGGACGGCGAAGAGCCGGGCCAGCCCGACGCCGCCGCCGTCGCACAGGCGGCGGCCGCGCGCGGCCTGGGCTTCACCCACGCCCCGGCCCGCGGCCTGCCTGACGCAGTGGCGATCCAGGCCGTGGACGAGGTCCTCCGCACCGGCGAGCCGGTCCTGCTGTTCTGCCGCTCCGGAATGCGCTCCGCCGCCGCCTGGGCCCTGGCCTCGGTCGGCTCCGGACGGCTCACCGTTGATCAGGCCGTGGCGGCGGGCGCAGAGGCCGGCTACGATCTCCGCGCCCTGCCCTACTGACCAGGCGTCGACGACTTCAGCGAACGACGGCTACGCGCACCGCATAGGGAACCGGCTCCGGGTCGCCGCAGGACGCCATCACCAGTTGCACGGCCATGAGACACAGGACCGCCGCCACGATGGGCTGGAGCCGATTTGAGACACCGAAAACGATCGCCTTGGCCACGCCACGCCCTCCGAACAGGATTTACAAGGCGTTAACGCAAGGGTCGGGCCAGATCGCCTGACCCGTCTCGGAGCAACCCATGATCCCTTACGTCCGAGAGTTCGACTTCGCCTGGGGCCGCCGGGATCAGGTCTCGCCGCTTGTTCAGCGGGTCATCGCCGAAAACCCCGGCCCCTTCACCTTCACCGGCACGGGGACCTACATCATCGGGCGCGACATGCCGGGAGCCGCCGTCGCCGTCATCGACCCCGGCCCCGCTGACGATCGCCATCTGGACGCCCTTATTGCGGCGGTCGCCGGCCGCCGGGTCAGCCATGTTCTGGTCACGCACACGCACCGCGACCACTCGCCCCTCGCCCGTCCCTTCGCCCGCGCCGTCGGCGACCCGCCGATCCTCGCCGCACGCCCGCCAGAACGGACGATCCACGCCTCGGGCGACAGCGAGGAGGGCGAGGACGACGCCTTCGCGCCGGACGTCGAACTGTCCGACGGCCAGACGATCGCCGGCGACGGCTGGACGCTGGAGGTCCTGGCCACCCCCGGCCACGCCTCGAACCATCTCGCCTTCGCCCTGAGTGAAGAAAACGCCCTGTTCTGCGGCGATCACGTCATGGGCTGGTCCACCACCGTCGTGGCGCCACCGGACGGAAGCATGGGCGACTATCTGGCGAGCCTTGACCGGGTCATCGCCCGCGAGTTCTCGGTCCTTTGGCCCACCCATGGCGCGCCCATCACCGATCCCGCGCCCTTCCTGGCCGCCTACCGGGCGCATCGCCTCGAGCGTGAGCGTCAGGTGCTGGCCCGTCTGGCGGCCGGCGACCGCACGATCGCGGCCATGGTGCCCCTCCTCTACAGCGCGGTGGATCGTCGCCTGTGGCCGGCGGCCTCCCTGTCGGTGCTCGCCCACCTGATCAAGCTCATCGACGACGGCCTCGTGTCCGCCGATCCGGGCGCGACCCTCGATGCGACCTACGCCCTGACCTGAGTCATCCCAGATTGGCGACGATCGCCTTGGCCAGCCGACAGGCCTCGCCCTCGTCGCCGGGCCGGTCGTCGCGCGAGGTCACGCGCACATCGGTCCGCCCCGGCCGGATGCGGATGGCCGCGTCCCAGGTGCGCCCGAACCACAGGCCGCTGCGCACCCCCGTCGCCCGCCCGACGCCCAGGGTCCCGATCTCGAACCCCGCCTCGCGCAGGGCGTAGCCGGCCACCCCCGGCGCCACCTGCCCTGGATAGGCCGCCAGGCCGTCGCACGTGCCCGATGCGCCTGCCCAGTGGTCGAGCGGAACCGCGCCATATCGACGCCGCGCCGACATCACGCTCTCGCTGAAGCCCGGCGGATCCTCGACATTGGTCAGGGCGTCGGGGATCGAGGTGGCCGCGCCCGCCTTCTGGAAGTGCCAGACGAACAGGCCGATCGTCGCCGTCGCCGCCACCGCGCCGATCAGCGCCGGCAGCCAGCCGCCCCGCCCCGCGCCCCTTGAGGCCCACAGCGCCAGCGCTCCGCCCGCCACGCCGATCCACGACAGGGGCCAGGCCAGCTTCAGCGTGACCAGATCCAGCGCCGTCGCCAGCGGGATCAGCCCGAACCTCAACGCCAGACTGGCCAGCAGCACGACCGCCGGCGCGGCCAGGGCCAGAACGGCCCCGGTCCAGGCCAGGCGGAAACGACGATCACGGGCGGAAACGGTCATGCGGCCAGCCTATCCCAGCCGCCGCCCCATGACCACGACGGCCTGCTCCGACAGGCCGAGCGCCTCGTGAAAGGCCAGGACTTCGGGGTTGTCGGACCGCACCATCAGCTGGATCTTGGGCGCGCCTCGGGCCGTCAGCCAGGTTTCGGCGGCCTGCATCAGGGCGCGACCGAGGCCGCCCCGGCGTCGCGCCGGCGCCACGCCCAGATAGTAGACCCAGCCCCGGTGGCCGTCGAAACCCGCCATGACCGCGCCTTCGACGGGGGCGCCGGCGATCAGGATCGTCGAACCGGGCGAGCCCAGCGCCAGATCGAAATCCGCCTCGGCGTCATTCCACGGCCGTGTCAGTCCGCAGGCCCGCCACAGCTCCACGACTTCCGCACGGTCCGGCGGCGCCGCCTCGCGGATCAGCAGGCTCACCCGATCTGCGCCCGATGCCGCAGCAGGGCGTCGGCCAGGACGCAGGCGGCCATGGCCTCGACCACCGGCACGCCGCGCAGGGCGACGCAGGGGTCGTGCCGCCCCTTGGTTCTCAGATCCGTCTCGGCGCCGTCCCGCGTCACCGTCTGGCGCAGGGTCAGGATCGACGACGTCGGCTTGAACGCCACCCTCAGCGTGATCGGCTGGCCGGTGGAGATCCCGCCCAGCACGCCTCCGGCCTTGTTCGACAGGAAGACAGGCCGGCCCTCTTCGTCCAGCCGCATCTCGTCGGCGTTGTCCTCGCCCGACAGCTCCGCCGCGCCGAATCCCGCGCCGATCTCGACGCCCTTGACCGCATTGATCGACATCATCGCGGCCGCCAGTTCGGCGTCCAGCTTCCCGTACAGGGGCGCCCCCCAGCCGACAGGAACGCCGGTGACTTCCAGGGCCACCACGGCCCCGATCGACGATCCCGCCTTGCGGACGCCGTCCAGATAGGTCCCCCATTCCGCCACGACGGCGTCCGAGGCGGCATAGAGGGGGTTGCGGTTCACGGCGTCGAAATCCACCGCCTCAGGCGCGATCCGGTGCGGTCCCAGCTGCACCACTCCGGCGCGGATGCGGACGCCGTCGCCCAGCAACCGGCGGGCCACGGCCCCGGCGGCGACGCGGCTGGCGGTCTCGCGCGCCGACGAACGCCCGCCGCCGCGATGATCCCGGACGCCGTACTTCTCCTGATAGACATAGTCGGCGTGCCCCGGCCGATAGGCGCGGGCGATCTCGCCATAGTCCCTGGACCGCTGATCCTCGTTTTCGATCTGGATCGCGATCGGCGTCCCTGTGGTCACCTGCCCGTCGCCGTCGTCGAAGACGCCCGACAGGATGCGCGCCGTGTCGCTCTCGCTTCGCTGGGTCACGAAGCGGCTGCCGCCGGGCTTGCGTCGGTCCAGCCACGGCTGGATGTCCGCCTCGGTCAGCGGGATCAGCGGCGGACAGCCGTCGATGACGCAGCCGATCGCCGGCCCGTGGCTCTCGCCCCAAGTGGTGACACGAAACAGATGACCGAAGGTGTTGTACGACATGACGGTCCCGATTAGGCCGCCAGCCGCTCCGGCGTCCAGACCTTGGTGAACCGCGCCAGCAGATGCTCCGCCGCCGACGGGGCGTCCTCGATCGTTTCCAGGGTGACGAACAGATGTCCCGCCGGTCGCGACCCGCGCGCCGGCAGTCCCAGGTCACGCAGCCGCAGTCGCACCGGCGCCGTCAGTCCGGCGGCAACCCAGGCGCTGCGCGGCCCGGCGTGGGTCTCGATCTCGACCCGGCCGCCGTCGCTCATCACCCGCCGCCCCACGGGCCGCGTCACATGGATGTCGTCGCCCAGCACCGTCATGCCGTCCGCCACCCGGATCAGCACCGGCAACAGCAGGTCCGACCCGTCGTCCGCCGCGCCTCTCAGCCTCAGATGATCGCCCGTCCGCACGCCGCGCGGCGCCTTGACCCTCAGACGACGCCGCCCCACGCGCACCTCGACGCTGGCCCCGCCCAGCGCCTGCAAAGGCGTCAGCCCGACCGCCGGCAGCGGGGTCGGTCGCATGACCGACGCCTTCGGCGCTTCCAGGGCCGGATGCGCCGGTGCGTGAATCTCGATCAGCCGGCCCGCGGCGATGACACGTCGGAATCGCTCGGCGTCGCCGCCCGGCATGTCGGGTCGCGCCGCCTTCACCGCCTTGCGGAAGGCGGCCTTGAACGTCGTCTCGTCGACCGGCCCGCCCAGGCCCAGCAGCCGATAGGCGTCGGTCAGCGTCAGACGGTCATCGGCCGGGGCCTCGTGGGGCGCGTCGCTCATGACGGCAGTTAGGATTGATCATGGTCAAGGCGAGGTTAACCGCGTCGATCTACGTCCCGGATTCACCCGACGCCGGTTCCCGCGCCTCGGCGCCGCCTGTAGGATGCCTGTCATGACCGCTCCCGTGATCCCGCCCAGCCCCAGCCGCGAGGACTACGCCCGCGACTACGCCGCCGCCCTGGCCGCCAACGGCGACGAGACCCTGATCCAGCGTGTTGAACCGATCGGCCCGTTCATCGACTGGCTGGAGGACGCCAAACGGCACGAACCGAACGACGCCAACGCCATGTCCCTGGCCACGGTCGACGCCGACGGCCTTCCCGACTGCCGCATGGTCCTGCTGAAGGACGTGGATGCGCGCGGCTTCACCTTCTATTCCAACGCCGAAAGCGCCAAGGGCCTGCAGCTGACCGCCCACCCCCACGCCGCCCTGCTGTTTCATTGGAAGACCCTGCGCCGACAGGTCCGCGTGCGCGGCGCCGTCGAACCGGTGACGCCAGAAGAAGCCGACGCCTATTTCGCCGGCCGCGCCCGTGAAAGCCGTATCGGCGCCTGGGCCTCGGAACAGTCCCGCCCCCTTCCCGACCGCGCGACGCTCGAGGCCGCCGTCGCCCGCGAATCCGCCCGCTTCGCCGATCAGGACCCGCCCCGCCCGGAACGCTGGACCGGCTGGCGCGTCGTGCCGGACGTCATCGAATTCTGGCGCGACCGGCCGTTCCGCCTGCACGACCGGGTCGTCTTCCGCCGCGACGGCGACGGCTGGGCCGCCTCTCGCCTCTGGCCCTGAATCCTTGACCCCTGAAGGCCGTCAGCCGGCGTAGCGCGCCAGGAAGGTCCTGACCGCGTCGTCCGCGATCTGACGCTCGGTCCGGGCGGCGTGAACCTCGTCCCCGGTGACCAGGGGCATGAAGAACACCGGGTGCTCGATCATCCCCATCAACTGCCCGGCCGCCCAGGACGGCTTGTCGACCCTCAGCTCCCCGCCGATCGTCAACTCCGTCAACAGCCGCACCAGCGGGCCGCCGAAATCGGTCCGGCCCCGCTCGAAGAAGGCCATCGCCACGTCGCGAAACCTCGGCCGCTCGGCCATCACCAGCCGGAACACGGATCGCACGAACGGATCGCCCATGAAGCCCGCATAGGCCTCGGCGAAGGCCGTCAGCCGCGTCTCGGCCGAACCTTCCGACGCCCCGACCCGGCACATTCGCTCGGCGAAGTCATCGGACGCGTCCGCGATCACCGCGTCGAACAGCTCGTCCTTGGAATGGAAATAGCCGTAGAGAGTCGCGGTCGAGACGCCCGCCGCCCTGGCGATCGGCTCCATCCGGGTCGCGGCGTAACCTCCGCTCATGAAGGCCTGCCGGGCGTTCTCCACGATCGCATCTCGGCGCGGGTCGCGGGCGGGGTCTGCTTCAGGATCGGCTGCGGCGTTCAGGTGCGTGTTCATGGTCAGGACGTCTCTGACCCGACAGTGGGCCAAGCCCGCCTTCCCCGCAAGCGAAGGCTGAATCGACCGTCAGCGCCGCAACCAGGGCTCCAGCGACGGATGGGCCAGCACCGGCGCCGCCAGCCGCACCACCGCCTGCGGATCCTCCAGCCGCACCGCCGCTGTGGCGTCGGCCACGATGAAGTCGGCATGGGTCTTGGACGGCTCGGTCAGCCGCTCATGCCCCGGCCGCACGGTCAGCAGATACTGATGGATCACCGATTCCGCCGTGCGCCCACGCTCGCTCTGGTCCCGCAGCAGCCGGCGGATGAAGCGGATGTCCGCCGGGGTGTCGACGAACACCCGGATGTCGAACAGGGCCGTCAGCGACGGCGTGCACAGCACATGGGTGCCCTCCAGGATCACCACCGGCGCCGCCCGCACCGGCTCGCCGCCCGGCTCGCGCCCGTGATGGATGAAGGAATAGATCGGCGCCACGATGTCGCGACCGGATTTCAGGGCCGTCAGATCCGCTTCCAGCAGCACGTGGTCACGCGCCGCCACATCGTCGAAATCGTGGGTGTCGGCGTCGAAGTCCGGCAGGCTGGCCGCATCCCGATAATAGGAATCCTCGCGCAGCAGCACGGCCGAACCCGGGGCCAGCCCCTCGACCAGGGCTTCCGCCAGGGTGCTTTTGCCGGAGCCTGAGCCTCCCGAAATGGCGATCAGAATGGTCATCGTTCTCCCCCCGCCGCACGGCCGTCGCCCGCCTGATAATCGACGGGCCGCCTTACGTCCAAATGACACATGAAACATGACGCCGCGTCACGTTGCTTATCGCCGTTCACCTAGATAGCGTGCCGTTCAAGCGCCGCGACCAGCCGGCGCACGATCCGAGGAAATGTGATGTTTGGACAGATGCAGGACTGGCCGCTGACGGTCGACAAGATCCTGGACCACGCGAAGAACTGGCACGGCAAGCGCGAAGTCGTGACGCGATCGGTCGAGGGACCCGTCGTCCGCACCACCTACGCCGACATCCACGAACGGGCCCGCAAGGTCTCCAGCGCGCTGCTCGGATGGGGCGTGAAGCCCGGCGACCGTATCGCCACCCTGGCCTGGAACACCGCCCGCCACATCGAGGCCTGGTACGGCGTCATGGGCATCGGCGCGGTGTGCCACACCCTGAACCCCCGCCTTTTCCCGGAACAGCTGATCTACATCATCAACCACGCCGAAGACCGGATCATCTTCGTCGACCTGACCTTCATCCCCCTGCTCGAGGCCATCCTGCCCCACTGCCCGTCGGTCGAGCGGGTCGTCGTCATGACCGACGAATGGACCATGCCGGCGACCAAGCTGCCGCGCGCCGAATGCTATGAGGCCGTGCTGAACGAGGCCGGATCGGACGTGACCTGGGGCCAGTTCGACGAGAACACCGCCTGCGGCCTCTGCTACACCTCGGGCACGACCGGAAACCCCAAGGGCGTCCTCTATTCGCACCGGTCGAACTTCATCCACACCCTGCTGGGGCTCCAGACCACGGTGCTCGGCCCGACCCCCAGCGAGGTGGTCCTGCCCGTCGTGCCGATGTTCCACGCCAACGCCTGGGGCATCGCCTTCGCCGGCCCGGCCTCGGGCTGCAAGCTCGTCATGCCGGGCGCGAAGATGGACGGCGCCTCCATCTATGAACTGCTGGAGAGCGAAGGCGTCACCTTCTCGGCCGCCGTCCCGACCGTCTGGCAGGGCCTGCTGGGCCACATGCGCGAGAACAACCTCAAGCTCTCCACCGTCAAGCGCGTGCTGATCGGCGGCTCGGCCGTGCCGGAAAGCCTGATCCGCGCCTTCCACGACGACTACGGCGTCGAGGTGCTGCAGGGCTGGGGCATGACCGAGACCTCGCCCATCGGCACCCTGTCGAACATGACGCCCGAGCTGGCCGCCCTGCCGTTCGAGGAACAGCTGAAGTGGCGCACCAAACAGGGTACGCCGCCCCTGGGCGTTGAGCTCAAGATCAAGAACATCGCCGGTCAGGACCTGCCGCATGACGGCCACACCTACGGACGGCTGATGGTCAAGGGCCCGACCATTTCCGGCGGCTACTTCCGCTCCGACGAAAAGATCCTGGATCACGAAGGCTTCTTCGACACCGGCGACGTCTCGACCATCGACGAGCACGGCTTCATGCAGATCACCGACCGCGCCAAGGACGTGATCAAGTCGGGCGGCGAATGGATCTCCTCGATCGAGATCGAGAACATCGCCGTCGGCCATCCCAAGGTCGAACTGGCCGCCGTCATCGGCGCCGCCCACCCCAAGTGGGACGAACGTCCCGTCCTGGTCGTCAAGCTCAAGCCCGGCGAAACCCAGGACAAGCAGGAGCACCTCGACTTCCTGGTCGGCAAGATCGCCAAATGGTGGATGCCGGACGACGTCGTCTTCGTCGACGAAATCCCCCTCGGCGCCACCGGCAAGGTCGACAAGAAGCTGATCCGCGAGCGCATGAAGGACTACCGCCTGCCTACGGCGGGCTGAGCTTTTAGCTCCGCGAGGCGTGGGCCCTGGGTCACGCCTCGCCGCCATTCGGCCATCCTCACGACAGGGTTACCCGTCATTCACACTCGCCCGGCTAAAGCGGGACGTGGGGAGAACCATGCCATGAAGTCCATTTCGCGCATCGCCGCCGTCGCCGTCCTGCTGAGCGGCTCGCTGATGCTCCAGGGATGTCTGGTCGGCGCCGTGGTCGGCACCACCGCCGCCGTCGTCGGCACGGGGGTCAAGGCCACGGGGGCCGTGGTCGGCGCCGGCGTCGACGCCGTCACCACCTCCGACGAGGAAACCAGGGCCAAGCGCGAGCGCGAACAGCGCGAATGGGAACGCGAACAGCGCCGCTGCGAACAACGCCAGCGCCAGGGCAAACGCTGCTGATCTGATCCCGGCTCGAGGTTCCCGGCGGTCATGCTAACCTCTCCGCATGACCCCCATCGTCCTGATCCCCGGCCTGGTCTGCACGGCTGAACTGTTCGCGCCCCAGGTCGCTGCCCTCTGGCCGCGCGGGCCCGTCACCGTCGCCTCCACCCTCGGCGCCGACAGCATCCACGGCCTGGCCGCCGACATTCTGGCGAACGCCCCGCCGCGCTTCGCCCTCGGCGGCCTGTCGATGGGCGGCTACATCGCGCTCGAGATCATGCGTCAGGCGCCCGAGCGAGTGACCCGCCTCGCCCTGATGGACACCACGGCGCGACCCGACACGCCCGAACAGACCGCGATGCGAAACGGCCTGATCGACCAGGCCCTGAACGGCGCCTACGGCAAGGTGCTGGCCCAGACCATGCCCAATCTGGTCCATCCCTCGCGCCGCGCGGACCGCCCCCTGGTCGACCAGCTGATCCGCATGGGCCATGACCTCGGCGCGCAAGTCTTCGCCCGCCAGCAGACCGCCATCATGGGCCGGATCGACAGCCGTCCGCACCTCGCCGCCATCTCTGTGCCGACCCTGTGTCTGGTGGGGGACAAAGACGCCCTCACCCCGCCCGACCGCGCCGAGGAAATGGCCGCCGCCATTCCAGGCGCCCGCCTCGCCGTCATCCCCGACGCCGGCCACGTCTCGACCCTGGAGCAGCCCGAGACGCTCAATGCGGCGTTGCTGGAATGGCTGAACGCCTGACTGTTCATCCGGCGCCGAGCATCGCTCTTGACTCAATTCGATGATTAGCTAATCATCGATTCATGAGCCAGGTTTTCAAGGCCCTTTCGGATCCGACACGCCGCCGCGTGCTGCACCTGCTGCGCGCCGGACCGCTGAGCGCCGGTGACATCGCCGACCAGTTCGACGTGTCCAAACCCACCATGTCGGCCCACTTCGCCGTCCTGAGGGAAGCGGACCTGGTTCATACGGAAAAGGTGGGGAAATCCGTCATCTATCACCTGAAGCTGTCAGTCCTCGAAGACGCGCTGCTGGGCTTCGTCCATTCCTTCGGCCTCGACGCACAGGCGTCTGGCCCTCGAGAGGAGACCGCCAAATGAACGCCGACATCATCAAGAGCCTGGCCTGGGGCGGCGGCATCGTCGTCCTGGCGCTGCTGGCCACCTTCGCCCGCGGCCAGGGCCTCATCGACAGCGAGATGGTCAACCGCATCGTCATGGGCGCCATCGGCCTGATGGTCGTCTGGTTCGGCAATCGCATGCCCAAGACCTTCGCGCCCAGCGCCCGGGCCCGGGACGCCCAGCGCGTCGGCGGCTGGTCCATGGTTCTCAGCGGCCTGATCTACGCCGGACTGTGGGCCTTCGCGCCCCACGAGGTGGCGGTGATCGGCGGCAGCGCGGCCGTCCTGATCGGCATCGCCGTCACCGTCGGCTACTGCCTCATGCTGCGGGGCCGGGCGGCCGCCTGAGCCCCCTACCGCACCCCGATGTATTTGTGCGTCTGGACGCTCAATCGCCACTGCGGATGGGTCAGGCAATACTCGATCGCCGCCGCCGTGTTCGCCGCCTGGTCCGGCCCGTCCATGGGCTGCAGCCAGAAGCGTTCGAAGTCCAGATGTGCAAACCGCTCGGGCCGGGCCGTCGCCTGGGGATAGACCAGCTTCAGCTCCTGCCCCGAGGTCTGCACCACCGGCGCCTCGGCTTTCGGGCTGACGCAGATCCAGTCGATCCCCTCCGGCGCCGCGATCGTGCCGTTGGTCTCCACCGCGATCTCGAAGCCCCGGCCATGCAGGGCCGCGATCAGCGACGGATCCAGTTGCAGCAGCGGCTCTCCGCCCGTCACAACCGTCAGCTTCGGATCGCCTGCCCGTCCGCGCCACAGGCCGTCGACGTGCTCCGCCAGCGCCTCCGCCGACCCAAACTTGCCGCCGCCGTCCCCGTCCGTGCCGACGAAATCGGTGTCGCAGAACGCACAGACCGCCGCCGCCCGGTCCCGCTCCAGCCCGTTCCACAGATTGCAGCCCGCGAAGCGCAGGAAGACCGCCGGCCGCCCGGCCTGACCGCCCTCCCCCTGCACGGTCAGGAAGGCCTCCTTGACCGCATAGGTCACGACCGCGCCCCGCGCCGATCCGCCAGTCCGCGCCACCAGGTCTCGAACCCCGCCGCCCGCAGCTCGCAGGCCGGGCAGGTCCCGCAGCCATAACCCCAGTCGCGCCGCCGCGTGCGATCGCCGCGGTAGCAGGTGTGGCTGTCCTCGACGATCACCTGCACCAGATCGTCCCCGCCCAGCTGATGCGCCAGGGCCCAGGTCTCGGCCTTGGTCAGGGACATCAGCGGCGTCTCGATCGGCACGGGCTTGTCCAGCCCCAGGCTCAGCGCCTGCTGCATGGCGTCGATCGTGTCGCGCCGACAGTCGGGATAGCCCGAGAAATCGGTCTCGCACATGCCGCCGACCAGCACCTCCAGCCCCCGCCGATCGGCCAGGGCCGCCGCATAGGTCAGGAACACCAGATTGCGCCCCGGCACGAAGGTCGTCGGCAGGCCGCGCGCATCCATTTCGATGGCGCGATCGGCCGTCAGGGCGCTCTCGGCGATCCGGCCGAACCCGGTCAGATCGACCACATGATCCGGCCCCAGCCGCTCGGCCAGGTCAGGCAGAGCCCCTTTCATGGCCTCGCGCACCGCCAGCCGCGCCTGCATCTCGACGGCATGCCGCTGGCCATAGTCGAAACCGACGGTCTCCACCTTTTCGTACCGGTCCAGCGCCCAGGCCAGGCAGGTGGCGCTGTCCTGCCCTCCCGAGAACAGCACCAGGGCGGAGGAATGAGGGGCCGAGGAAGGGGCGGCCAGCGGGGCATGGGCCGAAACGTGGGGGGTGAAGGGGATTTCGCTCATGACAAACCTGCGGTCGGCCGAAGGCCGCGCGCATTCCGGAAACGCCTGGAGATGGCGGATGAAGGCCCGATCCTACACCGCCGCCTGCCGCCCGGCAAATCCGCCGCCGCCGGACAGCGCGCGCGACCGATTGCCGAAAACGGGGGATTTTTAACGGTTCCGCAAACCTCGCTTTCTATCTTGGACGTGTGGTGTGGGGGTACGGCCAGGATGCCGATGGTTGAAGCGTACGCAGACAAGGTGACACCGGTCACCCGGGAAACCCCGGTGGCGGAGCTGCTCGCGCGGCTGGAATCGGCGCCGGATCTGCACCTCATTCCCGTGCTGGACGGCCAGCGGCTGGTCGGCCTCATCGAGCGCGGCGCGCTTCTGATGCGCCTGGCCGTGACGCCGGCGGCGCCGCTCACCGCTGAACAGCTGATGGATCCCGAGCCCGTGGTCGTCGAGGCCGACGCCGCGATCGAACCCCTGTGCGACATCCTGCTCCAGGGCGGGGACGCCGCCGTGACGCGCGGCTTTGTCGTGACCCGTCGCGGGCGCTATGTGGGTGTCGGAACGGCCTCCAGCCTGCTGCGCGCTCTCCGCGCCGAAGCTTCCGCCGCGCCGACCCAGGCCGCCGATGCGTCCGAGACCGCCGGTCTCGCCCGACAGATTCATCAGGCCTTCCGCGCCCCGGTCCAGGGCCTGACCGCCGCCGTCGAACTCCTGGAGCGCCAGGTCGAGGCCGGAGAGGTGCTGGAGCAGATCCGCGCGATCGGGGACCAGGCCCGCGAACTCGGCGACGTGGTCGGCGACGTGGCCGAGCTCTCCGCCCCCGCTACGCCTTCCGCATCCACCGCTGTCCCCACCCCGCTGCGGGGCCTGATGGACGACGTCGAGGCGCGCTGGACCGCGCGCACCGCCGGCGACGGGGTGACGCTGCTGGTGGGCTATGAGGGCGACACCGAACTGTCGGCCGATCTCGACGCCGCGCGTCTGCATCGCCTTTTCGACAATCTGATCGGATCGGCGGCGCGCTACGCCCGCGAGGGCATGGTCGAGGTCCGGCTCAAGGCCCAGGCCATGGGCCAGGAAGTCCATGTCTCGGCCCAGGTGCGCGACGACGCCGTCCGCTCCGATCCGGGCGCTTCCGATCTGTTCGGCGACGACCTCGCCGGTGCGGTTTCCCGCCGGCTGGCGGATCGCCTCGGCGGACGGCTTCGCGCCGAGAACAACGCCGGTCGCGGCTCGACCGTCACCTTCGAACTGGAGGCGCCGCTCAGCATCCCGGTCGAGGCTCCGGCCAGCAACGTCGAAAGCCTGGTCGATCTCGAGCTCGGCGCCGCCCCGCACGTCCTCATCGTCGATGACAACGCCACCAACCGCGTCGTCGCCCAGGCCCTGGTCGAAATGTTCGGCTGCAGCTGCGAAACCGCCGAGGACGGCGTCGAGGCCCTGGAGGCCGTCCGGGCGCGCCCCTTCGATCTGGTCCTCATGGACATCAAGATGCCGCGCATGGACGGCGTCCAGGCCACCCGCGCCATTCGCGCCCTCGACGGCCCGGAACGGTTCACGCCGATCATCGCCCTGACCGCCAACGCCGATCCGGCCGACGCCGCCGCCTATATGGCCAGCGGCATGGCCGCCGTGGTGGAAAAGCCGATCAAGCCCGAGCGGCTGCGCATGGCCATGAACGCCGCCCTCGCCGCCGAACCCGAAGCCGACCCGGTCGAGACCTCAGGACGCCGCAGCGCCTGACGTTCCCCCGTCCGCGGCCTCCTCCTCCGCGACGTCGTCTTCCTCGTCATAGCCGACCAGCCGCAGCGCCCGCGCCGGCTGGTCGTTCAGTTCGCACCACCGCAACAGGCCCTCTTCGCGGCCGTGGGTGATCCACGCCTCCCGGGGCCTCAGTTCCGTGAACGTGGCCGTCAGCTCGGGCCAGTCGGCGTGGTCCGAAATCACCAGCGGCAACTCGACCCCGCGCTGCCGCGCCCGCGCGCGCACCCCCATCCAGCCCGAGGCGAAGGCCGTCACCGGGTCGGCGAACCGACGCGACCAGCGATCCTGCGTCGCCGACGGCGGCGCCAGCACGATCTCCCCGGCCGCCCCGTCCGCCGCCGCCGTCGCCGGCCTCAGCGGCCCCAGATCGACGCCATGGGCCGCATACAGGGCGTTCAGCCGCTCCAGCGCCCCATGAACATAGATCGGCCGGTCCCATCCGGCCTCGCGCAGCAACCGGATCACTCGCTGCGCCTTGCCAAGGGCGTAGGCGCCGACCAAATGGGCCCGCTCCGGAAACCGGCCGACGGACGCGATCAGGCGGCTGATCTCCTCCCCGTCCGGCGGATGGGTGAACACCGGCAGACCGAAGGTCGCCTCGGAAATGAAGACGTCGCACGGCGTCGTCTCGAACGGCGCGCAGGTCGGATCGCGCCGACGCTTGTAATCGCCGGACACCACGATCCTCAGCCCCCGCCATGCGATCAGCGCCTGGGCCGATCCCAGCACATGGCCGGCCGGAACCAGGGTGACCGCAACCCCGCCGATCTCCGCCGCCTGCCCATAGGGCGCCGCCTGGCGCGTCCGACAGAAGTCCTGCCCGTACCGCTCCCCCATGATCGCCAGGGTCTCGGGCGTCGCCAGCACCGCATCGTGGCCCGACCGTGCATGGTCCGCATGGCCGTGGGTGATGACCGCCCGCGCCACCGGCCGGGTCGGATCGACGAAGAAGTCGCCCGGCGGGCAGTACAGCCCCTTCGGCGTCGGATGCAGCAGGTCCTCGAAACGAATCGTCGCCTCCCCTTCGTCGCTCTTGCACACGCCTGACGGCAGGATAAGGACGGTCGAATGAGCGATATGTTCCTGAACCAGATGCTGCCGCAACTGGCGACCGGCGTGCCCCACATGGCGGCGCTGGGCCTGGCCTTCGACGGCGTGCAGGACGGCCGGGTGCGGCTGCGGGCGCCCTGGCGCGAGGATCTGGTCGGCGATCCCGACACCGGGGTGCTCGCCGGGGGCCTGGTCTCCACCATGCTCGACCACGTCGGCGGCCTCGCCACCTGGGTCGCGCTCGGCCGGTTCGAGACCATCGCCACCCTCGACCTGCGGGTCGACTACATGCGCGCCGCCCGCCCCCACGCCGCCCTGATCGCCGAGGCGGAGTGCTATCGCCTGACCCGCAACGTCGCCTTCGTCCGGGGCTGGGCCTTCGAGGACACGGCCGACGACCCGGTCGCGGCGTCCCAGGCGGCCTATGTCCTCACCGCCGACGCCTCGTCGCGCTTCGGCGCCAATCTCCGCTCGCGTCGCGGAGACGCCGCATGACCGACGCCCTCTTGTCCCGCATCCCCTACGCCCGCTTCCTCGGTCTGGAGATCGAACGCAGCGGCGACGACCTGACCGTGGTCATGCCCTTCGCCGAACGCCTGATCGGCAACCCGATGCTCCCGGCCCTGCACGGCGGTTCAACCGCCGCCCTGCTGGAGCTCACCGCCACGGCCCAGGCGGCCATCGCCTTTCCGGCCCTGCGTCAACCCCGCCCGATCAACGTCACCGTCTCCTATCTGCGCTCGGGCCGGCCCGAGGCGGTGCGGTGCCGCGCCCGCATCCTTCGCGCGGGCCGTCGCGTCGCCCATGTCACCGCCGAGGCCTGGCAGGGCGACCCGGATCAGCCGATCGCCGCCCTGGTCGCCAACTTCCTGCTCGACGATCCCGATTGACGCCGGTTGCACGCCGCCCCCGCCCGTGGCTCACTTCGCGCGACGGAGGGAGGGCGGACGATGACGCGCATCACCGGACATGACGTGGCCGCCGGCCTGGCCCGCGCCCGGGCGGCCCTCGACGCCGCGACCGCCAAATCGGCCGCCGCCTGTCCCGACGCCGGCCGTGCTCCGACCGCGGCTCCGCCCCTGCTCCTGGCGCTGGAACAGGCCCGCGAGGGCCTCGACGCCGCAGGGGCCGCCCTCTCCGTCCTGGCGGATAAAATGGGCATGGAGCCGCTGGCCGTCGGCCCTCTCGACAAGCCCGAGGACAGCCCCCCGATCGGCGGCGGCCCCCGCCCTTCGCGCGCGCGGTAAGGCTTCGGCGAAATCTTTCGCGCGGCTTAACAAATCCCTACCGAACAGCGTTAACCTGTGTTAACGAATTGGCTGTTTCAGTTCTTTTGGAGGGATGTCTGAACATGGACCGCATCGAGACCATCAACCAGGTCGCCGCCGAGCTTCACGCCTCTGAACAGGCGATCGACGCCGCCATCGTCCAGGCCACCACCTTGGTCCAGGCCTTCGTCGGCGCCCGCGCCAAGCTGTCGCTGTCGCCGGTGGCCGCCGCCGGCTCCCAGACCAAGGCCATGGAAGCCGTCGCCGCCCTCGGCGCCGCGCGTGAAGCCATGATCGCCTGCCACGCCGAAATGGCCAAGGACCACCGTCGCCTCGGCTTCGGCGTCTACAACGTCGGCCCGCTGGACAAGCCCGACGACGCCGAATACGGCCCGCCGAAGAAGCCTACGGTCGAGGCGGCTGCGGCCAAACACCTCAAGGTCGTATAATTACACCGATTTCATCCCGGCCGGACTTCGGTTCGGCCGGGACCTGTACCATACTGCCCTCCCGTCGAACGACGCGGGGGGCGTTTTTATGTTTGACACATGGACCTCTCAGGTCGGCGCCGTCCTTGTGGTGGCTGTCTGCCTGTTCGCCTTCCTGAAGGGGGGCGAGACCGAACGCATCGGCACCGGGGCCTATATCCTCGGCTGGTTCGCCTCCCTGCTGCTCCAGAACGGCGGCGCCCTGTATCAGGCCCAGTACGGCGTCATGGCCATGGACATCCTGATGCTGGCGGTCCTGATCTTCCTGACCTGGCGCTCGCGCACCGCCTGGCCCGCCTGGGCCGCCGCCTGCCAGCTTCTGGTGGTGGCCAGCCACATCGTCTCCATGACCGACCTCCGACCGCAGTTGGGCAGCTACATCGCCGTCATCAACCTCGCCGGCCTCGGCGTCCTCGTCGCCATCGGCGTCGGCACCTTCTGGGCCTGGCAGGAACGCCGCGCCGCTGGCCTGGAATAGGTGGATATTCCTATTCACCCACGGTAAGCTGACCCGACTCAGCCCCCGGTCGCACCCTTGCCCCTGTCCCACGCCAAGATCTGGAAGGCCGTCGACAATCTGGCGCGGCGCGAGGGTCTGACGCCGTCGGGGCTGGCGCGCCGGGCGGGGCTGGATGCGACCAGCTTCAATCCGTCGAAACGCCATGGCCCCGGAGATCCGCCGCGCCCGCGCTGGCCCTCGACCGAGAGCCTGACCCGCATTCTGGAGGTCACCGGCGTGTCCCTGGGCCAGTTCGCCGCCCTGGCCGAGGACGATGCGCCCGCCGCCCTGCCCCTGCTCGGCCTGGCCCAGGCCGGGTTCGACGGCTTCTTCGACGATGCGGGCCTGCCGACCGGCGACGGCTGGGAACAGACCGAGCTGCCCCGGGCGGGCGATACGCTGTTCAGCCTGCGCATTTCGGGCGACTCCATGGTTCCCCTCTATCGCGAGGGCGACCGCGTGATCGTCGATCAGGCGGCCGGCGAGGTCCGGCGCGGCGACCGGGTCGTGGTCCGCACCCTGGCGGGCGAGACCCTGGCCAAGGAAATCCTGTCCCTGACGGCCCGGACCGTGACCCTGGGCTCGATCAACCCCGCCTATCCGCCCCGCGTCCTGAACCGTCGCGACCTGCACTGGATGGCCCGCATCCTCTGGGTTAGCCAATGAAAAGGGCCGCCCCTTCCGGAGCGGCCCCATTCACACACTGGCGCGCGGTGCGCCGGGCTTAGTTCACGCCGACGTAGCGGGCGCTGACCCAGCCGCCGCCGGCGATCTGGACCCATTCGCCCTGCGAGCCGATGGCGCTGAAGGGCTGGCCGGCGTCCAGACGCGACACCACGCGATAGTTGGTGCCCGGGCCCGAACGGACGTTCAGGTTCGACAGGGCGCGATAGTCGCCGCCCGCCTGCACGCTGGCCGCGCGAGCCCGCTGCTGGTTACAGCCGATGTAGGAACCGGCCGCCGCGCCGGCGCCGGCGCCGACGATGGTGCCGGCCGTGCGCTCGTTGCGGGCCAGGTTCGAACCCACGACGCCGCCCAGCACGGCGCCGATCAGGGCGCCGGCGCGCTGGCGACCGCCGGGGGCGTCGCAGTTGGTGATGCCGTTAGCCTGGGCCGAGGCGCTCATCGGCGCGGCGGTGACCAGGGCCGCCAGGGCGGCGGCGGCGGCGAACGAGGTGGTGATCATCTTCTTCGACATGGCTCTCTCCTGTCATCGAGGTTGGTCGATGGCTGAAAGAATGCCCGACGCGCCGTATGGCTCCGCTGAACGCGTCGTTGTTTTCGGTTCATGTTTGCGGGGTGCGCAGAGCCTCTCGACCTGAGCCCCGCGGCCCTGACTGAAAGGGCGTCACCCCGCCAGTTCGCCCCGCGCGCCCTTCTCGATCAGTTCGATCGTCTGCGGCAGGCCGTAGATGGCCGCGAACGAGCCGAACCGCGGCCCCTGGCTGTCGCCCAGCAGCACCTCGTACAGCGCCGCGAACCACGCCCGCAGCGGCTGGAACTCATGATCCTTGCCCACCGCATAGACCGCGTTCTGGATCACCTCGCCGTCCGTGGTGTCCGCCGGCAGGGCCTTCAGCCGGGCCGCCAGGTCCAGGAACGCCGTCGATTCCTGCTCTGTCGGCGCGCGATAGGTCTTCGTCGGCTTCACGAAGTCCTCGTAATAGTTCAGCGCATGGCCCATCAGCCGGTCCAGCGTCGGCTCGCTCTCGGGCGTGGCGTCCGGCAGATACTTCGCCACATAGGCCCACAACTGGGCCTTGTCCGAGGCGTTGGCCACCCCCACCAGGTTCAGCAGCAGGGCGAACGACACCGGGCTGGCGACCTTGGGTGGATCGCCCGCATGGATCGACCACACGGCGTTGTCGATCCGCTTGGCCGGTTCCTGGCCCTGGAACTGGTCGATGAAGCTCAGATAGTCGTCGATCGCGCGCGGAATGACGTTGAAGTGCAGGCTCTTGGCCGACTTCGGCGACTGGTACATGTACCAGCTCAGGCTCTCGGGCGTGCCGTAGCGCAGCCACTCGTCCATCGTCAGGCCATTGCCCTTGGACTTGGAGATCTTCTTGCCCTCGATGTCGAGGAACAGCTCGAAGTTGAAGCCCTCGGGCGCCACCCCGCCCAGGGCGCGACAGATCTTGCCGCTCTCGCGCACGCTCTCGATCAGGTCCTTGCCCGACATCTCGTAGTCGACGTCCAGCGCCGTCCAGCGCATGGCCCAGTCCGGCTTCCACTGCAGCTTCACATGCCCGCCCGTGACCGGCAGCTCGGTGCGCCCGCCCGCCGGGTCGTCGAACACGATCGTGCCCTTCTCGACGTTCCGCTCCAGCGTCGGCACCTGCAAAACGTGACCTGTCCGGGGACTGATCGGCAGGAAGGGCGAATAGGTCGCGCGCCGCTCCTCGCCCAGGGTCGGCAGCATGATCGCCTGGATCGCGTCGAACCGCTCCAGCAGGGTCAGCAAGGTCTGGTCGAACCGGCCCGACCTGTAGGTCTCGGTCGACGACATGAACTCATAGTCGAACCCGAAACTGTCCAGGAACGCCCTCAGCCGCGCATTGTTGTGCGCGCCGAAGCTGTCGTGCGTCCCGAACGGATCGCGCACCCGGGTCAGCGGCAGATGCAGGTCCTCGCGCAGCATCTCCGGGTTCGGCAGACCGTCCGGAACCTTCCGCAGCCCGTCCATATCGTCCGAGAACGCGATCAGCCGAGTGCGCCAGTGATCCCCGGTCAGGGCGCGAAAGGCGTTGCGCACCATGGTCGTGCGCGCCACCTCGCCGAACGTGCCCATGTGCGGCAGGCCCGATGGCCCATAGCCCGTCTCCAGCACCACCGGCTTCTGCAGCGCCTCGAACGTCGCCAGGGCCTCGTCGGCCTTGCCCGCGTCGATCAGCAGCTTCGCCGCATCCCGCTCCGCGTCGCTCAGCCGCTTCTTCAGAACATGGGCCAACAGGTTGCGGGCTTGTTCAAACGGCCAGGACTTGGCCTCGCGGGACAGGGATTCAAGGTTCTGCAGCATCCGGGCGGTTTGGCGTGTTGCAGCGCAACGGTCAACGTCCGCCGATCCCTATGACGCTCAACCGGCCAGAACCACCCTGCCGTCGTCCCACCCTTTTCCAACCGGGAGAGGGTCGCGACCGCCTTCCTTCTCCCAACCGGGAGATGGTCGCATAAAACATTCCTTCTCCCTGTTGGGAGAAGGTGCCCGCAGGGGCGGATGAGGGGACGATTTCGAAATCGGCGACAGCCGCGCACGGACCGTGACACGGCTCTCGCCGACTGCAACGATTGTCCCCTCACCCTTGAGCGCCAGAACGACGGCTGCGCCGCCGTGCGCTCAATCCCTCTCCCGACCGGGAGAGGGAGGAGTCTGGCAGAGGGCGGTCATCCATCACACTTCGACACCCCCTCCCGCTGTAATGCCTCAGCTTTCCCCGAAACTTGCGGCCCGCTTCCGGCCGCAGGTGAGACCTGCCCCATAATACCCCCACTCCGTCGCACGGGAGGGCCGTCGGCCGGCGACCTGCGGGCGGTGGAGGCGAGACAGCGGGGGCGGGGTCTGTTCACACGGGCCTCGCCGCCTCGACCGCGGAGGGGAACCTTTTCGGAGCCGAGGCTGGGTCGGAGTTGAAATCCCGACCGTTCCGGGGATCGGCCGCGCCGGCCGACCCGCCCGCCGGGGGGCTATTCGACGCCGGCGCCAATCAGCGCCCCCCGTCGCTCCTCCCGTCCAGGCCTCGCGCGGAGCGACCAGACTTCGTCGAAAACGGTACTTCTACCCTACAGACCGGGCGAGGCCCGGCGCTCCGCCCCTCCCCACCCTTCAGGCCCCCGCCGTGAAGCCGAAGACTCTTACCCAAATTCCGTCACCCTCGGGCCTGTCCCGAGGGCTTATCGAAAGCGCGGCAGGAACGGCGCCCATGGCGCACCAACGCCTGACCCACCTTAAGGCGGCCTTCAGCACAGCCCCAGCAACGCAAAACGGGCCGGGGATCGCTCCCCGGCCCGTCCTGTCTTCGCGAAAGCGGCGAAGGCCAGACTTACTTGATCTGGACCTTGGCGCCGGCTTCCGTCAGCTTCTTGGCGATCTCGTCGGCGGTCTGCTTCGAGACGTTCTCGACGACGTTCTGCGGAGCGCCTTCGACCAGGTCCTTGGCTTCCTTCAGACCCAGGTCCGAACGCACGCCACGGACTTCCTTGATGACGTTGATCTTCTTGTCGCCGCCGTCGACCAGGACGACGGTGAACTCGGTCTGCTCTTCAGCAGCTTCAGCAGCGCCGCCGGCGGCGCCGCCGCCGGCCGGCATGGCCATGGCGACAGGAGCGGCGGCGGAGACGCCCCACTTCTCTTCGAGCAGCTTCGACAGTTCAGCGGCTTCGAGAACGGTCAGAGCGGACAGGTCTTCAACGATTTTGGACAGGTCGGCCATTTGTCAGTTTCCCTTCGGAGGATTGGTAGGTTTAGAGATTTGCGGAGATGGAAAGGACGGAAACGTAAGTATGGGGGCTTACGCCGCTTCCTTGGTCGCATAGGCGTTGAACACCCGGGCCAGCTGACCGGCGGGCGCTTGCAGCACGCCGGCGATCTTGGTCGCGGGCGCATTGAGCAGGCCGATGAGCGAGGCGCGGACTTCGTCGAGGGTCGGCAGCTTGGAGAGAGCCTCCACGCCCTTCGGATCGACGACGGTTTCGCCCATGAAGCCGCCGACGATCACGAACTTGTCGTTGCCCTTGGCGAATTCCGTGGCGACCTTGGCGGCCGTGCCGGGGTTTTCGGCATACGCGATACCGACCGGACCCTTGAACAGGCCGTGGTATTTCGAGCCTTCCTCGGCTTCGAGCGCCTTCAGCGCCAGGCGGTTCTTGACCACCTTGAATGCGCCGCCGGCGGTACGCAGCCGGCCACGCAGGTCTTCCATTTCCGCAACGGTCAGACCCAGGTTGTGGGTCACGACCACGCTGCCCGCGTCGGCGAACACGCCCTTGAGCGTCTCGATCGACTCGGCCTTTTGTGCGCGATCCATTGCGGTCTCCCGTTCAGCATTCGTCGCCGGGAACAGCCCCGACGCCGTTTGGCCGAAGCGTCTCCCGTCACCGAGAGGCGTTCTGGCCGGTCGTATTGTCCGAAGGATGCGACTGACGCCGTCGTCCCGACTGGCGGGCCGAACCGGTCATGTCTCGCGTCCCCATCTCCCCACGGCGCCAGAGGGCTCTCTGACAGTTACGGCGAAGGTGGCCCCCTCGCCCCGAAGTTCTCGGACAGGCTCGCCCTGACCCCGATATCGAGAGAGGTCATGACGAAGAAGCGGCGCTCATACAGGCGAAGTCCGACGAAATCAACCACCCCCCGCCATTCCGTCGAAGCCGCCTGCGGCGCCCCCGCCACGCCGGCGACAAAGCCGCGACGCTTCGTCCGATGCCGGATTGACGGCGTTCGGCGACTGGCGACATTACAGATCGTCAATGATGACGGCGAGAGCATGACCGTGGTCGAACTTGTCGGCGAACAGGCCGAGCTTCTGAGGCAGGCCAGCCAGGCCCTGGCGCGCCAGGACGCCGCCCAGGCCCTGGCTCTCATCGACCGGGCCGACGCCTTCGGCGTGACCCACAATGCGGTGCTCAATCGGTCTCTGGCCCTGCGGCTGCTGGGCGATTTCGCCGGATCCCTGGTGCAGGTCGACCGCGCCCTGTCGATGCAGCCGTATGACTTCATCGCCCTTCTGGCCAAGGGCGCCCTGCTGGAAAAGCTCGGACGGCCCAAGGCGGCGGTCGAGCCGTACAGGAACGCCCTGAAGATCGCGCCGACCCGCGACCGCTGCCCCCCGGCCCTGCTGGCCCAGATCGACTACGCCTCGGAAGCCGTTCGCAAACACGCCGAGGCCCTGCGCGATCACATGCGCCAGTCGGTGGCCGAGGCCTCGGCCGACCTCGACCCCGCCACCCGCGAGCGCTTCGACGAGGGGCTGGAGATCTACGCCGGCCTCAAGCCCGCCCCGAAGCAGGAACCCATCCTGCTCAACTACCCGCGTCTGCCGGCCATCCCCTTCTATCACCGCTCCCTCTTCCCCTGGCTGGAGCGGCTTGAGGCCGGAACCGACATGATCCGGGCCGAGCTGGAGGCTCTGATCGCCTCGGACTTCGACCGCTTCGCCCCCTATATCGCCTATCCGCCCGAGGCGCCGGTCAACCAGTGGGGCGATCTCAATCACTCCCACGACTGGAGCGCCGTCTTCCTCTGGAAAGACGGCGCCAAACAGCCCGAAGTCTGCGACCGCTGTCCCGGAACCACCGCCCTGCTGGAAAGCCTGCCCATGGCCGACCAGCCGGGCTTCGCCCCGACCGTCACCTTCTCGGCGCTCCAGCCCCACACCCACATCCCCGCCCATACCGGATCGGCCAATGTGCGGCTGCTGTGCCACCTGCCGCTGATCCTGCCCGGCCCGGCCCGCTTCCGCGTCGGCAACGACACCCGCGAATGGAAGATGGGTCAGGCCTGGGTCTTCGACGACACCATCGAGCACGAGGCCTGGAACGACGCCGACGCCCTGCGGGTGATCCTGATCTTCGACGTCTGGAACCCGTTCCTGGCCGAGGGCGAAAAGGCCATGATCACCGCCATGATGCAGGCCCAGCGCCGCTTCATGGCCGACTGACGCGAGCCGTCCTATTCGCGCGGCGCAAACGCCCGAATCAGGGCCGCCAGGTCCGGCTCATGCACGGCCGCTGCGGCCTCTTCCAGGCTCATCCAGCGCCGGTCCCGCTCATGCGCCTCGGGCCAGGCACCCAACTGGATCAGCACCCGCAACGGATAGACCGCCACGACATAGGGCCGCACATCCTCCGCGCTGAACACCTTCTGATAGCGGAACACGCCGAGGGCGGTCTGACCGACCTTGCCCTGCACGCCGGCCTCCTCCATCGCCTCGATGGCGGCGGCTTCGGGATCGGTCTTGCCCGACATCCGCCCGCCCTTGGGAATGACCCAGCGCCGCGTCTCGCGCGAGGTGATCATCAGCACCTGCACGCCCGCCTCGGTCCGCCGCCACGGCAGGGCCGCCACCTGACGCGTTTCGGAACGGCCGGACCTCCTCGAGGACGCCATCACGACCTCCCGGCGGGGGCCGCAGCCAGGGTCGCTCCCGCCTCCCGTCGCATTCCGTCGCCTTCCGCCCTCGATCCACCCTCTCAAGCCGGACCGCAGCCCCCTCGTCAACCCATCCGTATCAGGACGATCCCGTCAGGGCTTGGCGGTCGTCTGACCCTCACAGCTGAAGGCCGCGCAGTACTTCTTGAACAGGTCCAGCATGAACACCTGCTGCGCCTCGACCATCGCCTCGCTCTGACGCACGCCCAGGTCGATCGATTTCGACGCGATCGAGCGGCCCTCCGGCGTCTCATAGAAGGCGATCTGCGCCTCGAGCTCCTGCCGGGTGAAGGTCTCGGCGTAGATGGGGATGAGGTCCTCCATCAGCTGCTCCATGAAGCGGGTCGCCATCCGGGGGGCGTTGTCGCGCAGCCAGGCCCGCTCCCGCTCCGGCACCTCTTCCATATCGCCCATCCCGGCCAGGACGGCGGCCTCGGTCTGCTTCATCAGGTTCGCCCCCTGCGACACCTGCACCAGCCGCCGCGCCAGGTCCATGCGGCGGTCCATGTCGCCGGTCTGGGCCACGGCCGGCGTCGTCACCGCCAGCAGCAGCGCGACGAGGGAAAGCAGAATACGAGCAGACATGGCCGGGGCCCTTCGGGTTCAATCGCTCCCAGCCTTCCCCCATCACGCGACCCGGGACAAATGAAAACGGCGGCGGAGATCGCTCTCCGCCGCCGTTCTCACTCGAACTTTATCAAAATCAGCCGATCGTGGCCGGATCGATCTTGAAGCCCGGGCCCATCGTCGAGGACAGGCTGATGCGCTTGATGTAGGTGCCCTTGGCGCCCGACGGCTTGGCGCGGTTCAGGGCGTCCAGGTAAGCCTTGACGTTGGCTTCCAGCGCGTCGACGGCGAACGAGGCCTTGCCGATGCCGCCGTGGGCGATGCCGGCCTTCTCGACGCGGAACTCGACCGCGCCGCCCTTGGCGTCCTTGACGGCCTGGGCGACGTTCGGGGTCACGGTGCCGACCTTGGGGTTCGGCATCAGGCCGCGCGGACCCAGCACCTTACCCAGACGACCGACCAGGGCCATCATGTCCGGCGACGCGATGACGCGGTCGAAGTCCATGAAGCCGCCGTTGATCTTCTCGTACAGATCCTCGGCGCCGACGTGCTCGGCGCCGGCCGCGCGGGCTTCATCGGCCTTGGCGTCCTTGGCGAAGACGGCGACCTTGACGTCGCGGCCCGTGCCCGACGGCAGGTTGACGACGCCGCGGACCTGCTGGTCGGCGTGACGGGGATCGACGCCCAGGTTGACGGCGATCTCGATGGACTCGTCGAACTTGGCCTTGGCGTTGGCCTTCACGGCCTCCACGGCGTCGGTGATCGACATCAGGACCTGGGTGTCGCCGGTGCGGGCCTTCTGGGCCTTGGTTTGCTTGGCCATGTGCTTAGCCCTCCACCACGTCGAGGCCCATCGCGCGGGCCGAGCCTTCGATGATCTTGGTCGCGGCGTCCAGGTCGTTCGCGTTCAGATCCTTCATCTTCTTTTCGGCGATCTCGCGCAGCTGCGAGACCTTGATCTTGCCGGCCACTTCACGGCCGACCAGCTTGGAGCCCGACTTCAGGCCGGTGGCCTGCTTCAGGTACCAGGTCGCCGGTGGCGTCTTGGTGACGAAGGTGAACGACTTGTCCTGATAGACGGTGATGACGGTCGGAAGCGGGGTGCCCTTGGCTTCCTTTTCGGTCCGCGCGTTGAACTCCTTGCAGAAGCCCATGATGTTCACGCCGCGCTGACCCAGGGCCGGGCCGATCGGGGGCGAAGGCGTGGCCGAACCGGCCGGCACTTGCAGCTTGATATAGCCGAGAATCTTCTTGGCCATTGGTCTCTCCTGTGAATGACCCGAACACGCGGTCCGGGCCGGTGAGCCGTGGTGCGGCATGGCTGCCTCCCACGGATTTGACGCACCACGGACCGAGGTCCGCCGAGCGAAGGCGCGCCTGTATCAGAGCGCCTGTTCAAAAGCAAACGGCGGCTCCAGGGAGCCGCCGCTGCAAAACCGTCTGTCGGGGCGATCAGGCCGCGACCTTCTCCACCTGGCTGTACTCCAGATCGACCGGGGTCGGACGGCCGAAGATGGACACGGCCACGCGCAGGCGTGCGTTGTCCTCGTCGACGCTCTCGACCTGGCCGTCGAAGCTGGCGAACGGGCCGTCGATGACCTTGACGTTCTCGCCGATGTCGAAGCGGATCGTGGGTTTGGGACGTTCGACGCCCTCTTCCACGGCGCCGATGATGTTCTGGACCTCACGCTCGGAGACCGGCAGCGGCTTGGTGCCGCCGGCGGCGCCCAGGAAACCCGTCACCTTCGGCGTGTCCTTGACCAGGTGATAGGCGTCGTCCGTCAGCTCCATCTTCACCAGCACATAGCCGGGGAAGAACTTGCGCTCGGAGTTGACCTTGCGGCCGCGGCGGATCTCGACCACGTCCTCGGTCGGCACGAGGATTTCAGAGAACTGGTCTTCCAGCCCGCGCTGCTTGGCCTGGTCGCGCAGGTGCTGGGCCACCTTCTTCTCGAAGTTGGAATAGGCGTGGACGATGTACCACTTGTGCCGGGGATTGGAGGCCGGCTTGTCGGTCGCCGCGTCGGTCATGGGAACGAGATCCTTGGCTTAACCGATGCTCAGAACCTGCCCGGACGCCCAGGCCAGAACGAAGTCAACGATCCAGAAAAACAGGGTGGCGATGGCCACCATGATGAAGACCATCACCGAGGTGATCCAGGTCTCCTTGCGCGACGGCCACACGATCTTGCGGGCCTCGGCGCGAACCTGGCTGAAGAACTGCGGGATCGACGTCCGCTTCTTGGGTTCGGCGGCCTCGACCGTGACGGTCTGGCCGGCGGTCGCGACCTGGGGCTTGGCGCCCTGCGGTCGCTTGCCC
Source organism: Brevundimonas sp. VNH65 (assembly GCF_049445955.1). Lineage (NCBI taxonomy): Bacteria > Pseudomonadati > Pseudomonadota > Alphaproteobacteria > Caulobacterales > Caulobacteraceae > Brevundimonas > Brevundimonas sp. VNH65. The sequence continues at coordinate 190,033 of NZ_JBMSDX010000003.1, forward strand.
GGAATCTTGGCCTTGGCCATCAGCTGCTCTTCAACACAATTGATCCTGCCGCCCCAGATGGGGTGTTCCATCCGGCGGCGACAGGGGGAGGGAAAAAATGGCAGGAGTTGGGGGACTCGAACCCACGACCCCCGGTTTTGGAGACCGGTGCTCTACCAGCTGAGCTAAACTCCTAGACAAGCACGCGACCGAAACGACCGCGCATTCGCCAGAGGCGGGGCTTTAGCAAGCCCCCCGATCCGAGGCAAGGCCGCGTCGCCGTCCGCCGGAATGTAAACTCCGGTCAATCCTGCGGCCCCAAGCTTCGCGTTGACGTAGTGTTTGCCAGTGGGCGCGTAACCTCCGGGCGATATTCGGGGTCAGGGGCGAGGCGACAGTGCGCATTCCACAGTTCACAGCACCAGGCTGGATCCGGCGCCTGACGGGCATCCGCGCAGACCGTCGCGGCAATGTGGCGATGATGTTCGCCCTGGCCGCCCCGGTCGTGGCCCTGATCGTCGGCTTCGGCATCGACCTGACCCGTCATCAGGTGGCCCGCAGCGCCGCCCAGGATTCCATCGACTCCAGCGCCCTGGCCGCCGCGGCGTCAGGCACATCCGACATCGACGAACTGACTGAACTGGTGAACGCCTATCTCGCCGCAAACGTCGATCCTAAACAGATCAACACCGGCTACACCGTCGATGTCCGCTATGAGAACGAGACAGAACTGAACGTCAGCCTCAAGGGCGATATCGACGCCTATTTCGGCGGCCTGTTCGGCATGTCCAAACTGCCCGTCAATGTCTCGGCGGTGGCCCAGCGCGGCACGGCCGACGCGGTCGAACTGGCCCTGGTTCTGGACAACACCTGGTCGATGTCGGATTCGGCGGGCGACGGCCAGACCCGCATCCAGGCATTGAAGGCCGCCGCCAGGACCCTGACCGACGCCCTGATGCTCAAGGACGACGGCCGGGTGAAGATCGGCGTCGTGCCCTATGCCGAATACGTCAACGTCGGCACCGGCAATCGCGGCCAGACATGGGTCTCCGTCCCCGCCGACTACTCCACCACCAGCAATCCGTCCCCGCGCGTTTGCGAGACCCGCACGACCAGATCGGTCTGCACCGGCGGCGTGCGCGGAACCTGCACCCGCTACAACGACGGCGTGCCGGAACAGTACGCCTGCTGGACCACGCCACAGACCTGCACGACCCAGACCGTCGCTCCGTATGAATACTGCACCGGCGGCGGCAATCCGACGACGACCAACTATCGCTGGTACGGCTGCGTGCGTTCCCGCAACAGCGGCAGCCTGCGCCTCAACGACAGCCTGCCCGAAACGCCCTATGTCGGCTTCCTGGGCACCAGCCAGCGATGCCTGAACCCGATTCTGCCGCTCAACGAGACCAAGGCGACCGTCACCTCGACCATCGACGCCCTGGTGGTCAATGTCGGCTCCTACCGGCCCAACACCCACATCCCGTCCGGCCTGATCTGGGGCGTCAATGTCCTGTCGCCCACGGCGCCCTTCACCGACGGCCGGGCCTACAGCGTCGGCAACACCGCGCCGCGCAAGATCCTGGTCCTGATGACGGACGGCGAGAACACCCTGCGGTTCCAGGCGTCTGACGGCCAGCATCTGGCCCTATCGTCGAACGCCACCACGGCAGCCAGCCAGTTGACCCAGACGAACAGGGACGTGTCCGATATCTGCGTCTACGCCAAGAGCCAGGGCATCGAGATCTACACCGTGGCCCTGGCGGTCGATTCAGCGACGGCCCGAACCATGCTCCAGAACTGCGCCACCGACGCCGACCACTATTTCGACGCGGCCGACAGCGCTTCCCTGGTCCAGTCGTTCGCCGACATCGCCGCCTCGATCAACGCCGTGCGGCTGGTGAAATAGGCCGGACGGCCGCCCGACAGGCCCGGAGCGGCTCAGTCCTCGTGCTGGGCCGCCACCGCCTCGCGCTCGTCTTCAGCGCGCACCACCTGCCGGAACAGCAGCTTGTCGATCCGCCGATCGTCCATGTCGACGACCTCGACCTCGAACCTGCCGATCTGGAGGGTCTCGCCCTCGTCCGGCACGCGCGACAACTGGTGCAGGACCAGGCCGGCGATGGTGTGGAACCCTTCCTTCTCGCCGAAGTCCTCGCCGAGGATGTCCGCCAGTTCCTCGATGTCCATCTGGCCGTCCACCATCCAGGTGCCGTCCTCGCGCTGGCGAATATGAGGCTCGACCTCGTCATGCCCCTCGTTGAAGTCGCCGGCGATCATTTCCAGCAGGTCGGTGGCCGTGATCACGCCCTCGAAGGCGCCGAACTCGTCGACGATGAAGGCCATGTGGACCCTTGAGCCCTTCATGATCTCCAGCGCCTTCAGCACCGAGGTCGACTGCGGAATGAAGGCGGGCTCGGCCACCAGCTTCTCGACGTTGAACTCGCCGTTGTCCAACAGGCTGTCCAGCAGGTCCTTCTTGTGGACGACGCCCAGCGGATTATCGACGTCGTTCTCCTTGGCCACGACGATGCGCGAATAGGGGCAGGTGCGAATTTCCTCGCGCAGCAGCTCCTCGGGATCGTCCAGAGCGATCCAGAACACCTCGTGGCGCGGCGTCATGGCCACCCGCACTGGCCGGTCGCCCAGGGTCAGGATCTCCTCGATCATCGTCTGTTCTTCGGGCTCGATCAGACCGGCCGACGTGCCTTCGGCGATCATGGTCTCGACCTCTTCCTGGGTGACGTCGGAACCGTCGCGGTCCTTCACGCCCAGAAGTTTCAGGATGCCCGACGTCGACGCTGTCAGCAGCAGGACGAACGGCTTCATCACCAGCGCCAGGGTTGAGATCGGCCCCGCCATCTTCGACGCGACCGCCTCCGGGAAGATCAGGGCGATCCGCTTGGGCACCAGTTCGCCGACGATCAGCGAGACATAGGTGATGAACACGACCACCAGCCCGGTGGCGATGGCTTCGGAATAGGCCGCCAGAGCCGGAATCGTCTGTTCCAGCATGCGGTTCAGCTCGCCCGCGATCGAGGCCTGGCCATAGGCGCCCGCCAGAATGCCGATCAGGGTGATGCCGACCTGCACCGCAGACAGGAACTGGGTCGGCTCCTCGGACAGCTTCAGGGCCTTGCGGGCCCCGCGATCCCCCTTCTCCGCCCGGCTCTGCAGCTTGGACTTGCGCGACGAGACGACCGCCAATTCGGTCATGGCGAACAGGCCGTTGAGCACCACGAGGAGCAGAACGACGACGACAGCGATCAATAACATCTAGGGGGTGGGGGGACCGACGCGGCGCGACAGACGGCGTCCGCATCAACGCCCATAAAGGAAATCCCGCGTTTCCGCCACGGATTCGTTCAGATGCGGCGTTTCGGCCGTGCTCAGAGTGTCGATTGCACGGCGGCGAGCGTTCCGGCGACACGCTCCGGCGCGGCGCAGGCCGACATCCCGATCAGGGTGCCGATGAACAGTCCGATGTGCAGAGCGCGCCGCATGGTCGCCGTGTCCTCGCAGGGGTCGGCCTCCCTTTGATCGCGACGTTAAGATTTCATCAACCATTATCGCGCGCGGCGCGACCGGCGCTCACCTTGAAGGCTATGCGCCTGTCCGGCCGTCGCTCGGGCTCTGCTCCCCGCCCAGCAGGGCGTTGGTCCGACGCCCGAAGAAGGTCTCGCCCGCCCGACGATGCAACGACCTCAGTCGACGGCCCAGCGCGCGCATCACCCGCCACAAGATCCAGACCGACACCAGGATCGCCAGCGGAACCAGCAACGGCGCCAGCAGGGCCAGGCCCGTCAGCACCACCGCCCAACCGTCCTCCGCGACGCTGGCGGCCGGATTGCCCAGTCCGCCGGTCGTCGCCGTCACCGCAGGCCGGGTCACCGCCTTGGCTCCATGGCCGATCAGGGCGACAGGCGCGGCGATGAGGGCCAGAATCGGAGCCACCGCCGGGTCGGCCTGGCTGAACGACGCCATGACCAGCACCGCCGCCAGCGCCGGGCGGACCGCGGTCATCACCACATCGGCGGCGCTGTCGACGGCCGGGATCTTGTCCAGCACCAGTTCGGCGACCACGGCCGCCGACAGGGCGATCAGCGCCGTGTTCGATTCCAGCCAGGCGAAGTTCGGACCGAAATCGACTCCCATCAGCTTGAAGCGCGCCAGCACGGCCACGATCAGCAGCGGCAGAAACGCGCGCAGCCCCGTCGCCGCCGCCAGCCCCAGCCCCAGGCACAGGGCGATCAGAAACCCGCCGGCGCCGCCTTCGCCGACCAGGTCCCAGACCTGTCCCCATCCTTCCATTCGTCAGCCCTGCCCCGCCACCAGCTGCACCTGGATGGTTTCGCCGGTCACCGCCCGCGCGGTCCACCGGGCGCCGACCTGTCCCCTCACGATGGGCGTGCAGTAGCGCCCCGGCATCGGGATCGGCCGCCGCTGGCTGAAACAGACCTTGCCTTCGTGCACCCGCCAGACGCCCGACGTCAGATCGCCTCTCCGGCCGCGCCCCTCATAGGTCCCGCCGGACTTCATCCACAGCCGGGCCGTGCGTCCGTCCGGATAGGTCGAGACCAGGGTGTTGCCGAACACCGGGCCCAGATCGGCCTCGCCCGGCTGTGACGACTGGATAAGCGCAAGCGCGCTCAGCACCAGGACTGAGATCATTCGAACACTTCCTTCCCCGCCGACAGGAAGGCAGGCGGTCCGCCGTCCGTCAATGCCGACCGTCCTCCTGCGCGAAAAACGCCCGACGTTGCGCGCCGCCGTGTTCGCGACCACCTACGCCGGATGTCACCGATCGACCGGCTGGGCCTCGCATACCCCATCTTCCAGGCTCCGATGGCGGGCGTCTCCACCCCGGCCATGGCCGTCGCCGTGTCCGAGGCCGGAGGCCTGGGCGCGATCGCCGTCGGGTCTGTGGGCGCTGCGGCCGCCGGCGATCTGATGGCCCGGGTGCGCGCCGGAACGCGCCGGGCGTTCAACGTCAACCTGTTCGTCCATGCGCCTCCCCGGCGCGACGCGACGCGCGAATCCGCCTGGCTGGAAGCCCTGCGCCCGCTGTTCGCCGCCTTCGACGCCGAACCGCCGGCGACCCTGACCAGTCCCTACCTCAGCTTCGCCGAGGACGACGCCATGCTGGCCTTGCTCGTCGCCGAGCCGCCTCCGGTCGTCAGCTTTCATTTCGGCCTGCCCGACGCCCGCCGCATCGCCGCGCTGAGGCAGGCGGGCTGCCTGCTGGTCTCCACCGCCACCAGCCTCGCCGAGGCCCTGGCCGCTCGTGACGCCGGCGTCGATCTCGTCGTCGCTCAGGGTTATCAGGCCGGCGGCCATCGCGGCGTGTTCGATCCGGACGCGCCGGACGAGCGGCTCGACACCCTGTCCCTGGTTCGCCGCCTGAGCTGGGACGCCGGCCTGCCCGTCGTCGCGGCCGGCGGGCTGATGGACGGCCGTGACATCCGGGCGGCGCTGGACGCCGGCGCCGTGGCGGCCCAGCTCGGCACCGCCTTCCTCCTCACGCCCGAAAGCGCTGCGGACGCCGCCTACCGCGACGCCCTGGTCAGCGACGCGGCGCGCCACACCGTCATGACCGACGCCGTCTCGGGCCGCCCCGCCCGCTCCCTGCGCAGCCTGTTCACCGAATGGGGCGCGGGAATCTCCCTGCCGCGTCCAGATTATCCCGTCACCTATGACACCGGAAAGGCCCTGAACGCCGTGGCGCGCGCGGCGGGCCAACCCGGCTACGGCGCCCTGTGGGCCGGCGAGGGCGCGCCTCGCTTGCGCGCTGGGTCAGCGGCCCAGATCATCGCTCAACTCGCTCGCGAACTGGCGGACGCCGACGTTCAGCCGCCCCTGAACTGAAGCTCGGCCAGATGGGCGTACAGACCGCCCTTGGCGATCAGCTCGGCGTGGGTGCCCTCCTCGGCCACCCGCCCGTCCTCCATCACCACGATCCGGTCCGCGCGCAGAACCGTGGCCAGGCGATGGGCGATCACCAGGGTCGTGCGGCTCTCCATCGCCTGGTCCAGCGCAGCCTGCACCAGCCGCTCGTTCTCGGCGTCCAGGGCGCTGGTGGCCTCGTCCAGCAACAGGATGGGCGCCTCGCGCACCAGGGCCCGGGCGATCGCCACCCGCTGGCGCTGACCGCCCGACAGGCTCTTGCCGCGCTCTCCCAAGGGGGTGTCGAACCCTTCCGGCAGGGCTTCGATGAAGCCGAGCGCCTGCGCCTCGTCGGCGGCGGCGCGCACTTCCTCATCCGAGGCGTCCTCCCGCCCGAATCGGATGTTGTCGGCGGCCGAACCCGAGAACAGCGGAGCCTCCTGCGACACCCAGGCGAAGCGGCTGCGGACCTCGACCGGATCGGCCGCCCGCACGTCCACCCCGTCCACGGACACCAGCCCGGCCTGTGGATCGTAGAAGCGCAACAACAGGCGGAAGACCGTCGACTTGCCCGCGCCCGACGGCCCCACCAGGGCCACCGTCTCGCCCGGCCGCACCGTCAGGGAAAAGCCTTTCAGCGCCGGCAGGTCCGGCCGCCCCGGATAGGCGAAGTCCACCGCCGACATCGACAGTTCGCCGCGCGGCGGGACCGGCAACACCGAGGGCGCGTCCGGCGCCGCGATGTCCGGCTCGGCCTTCATCAGCTCATCGATCCGCTCCATGGCGCCGGCGGCCTTCTGGACGTCGCCCCAGCTCTCGCCCAGGGCGCCCACCGCCCCGGCCACGAACACCGACAGCAGGACGAACTGCAGCAGCGCGCCCGGGCTCATCGACCCGGCGATCACGTCCTGCGCGCCCAGCCAGAGCACCAGGGTCACCCCGCCGAACATCACCATGATGACGAAGGCGGTCATGCCCGCCCGCACCTTCATCCGCGTCAGACTGGCGGCGAAGGCGGCCTCGACGGCGGCGCCGAACCGGGTGATGGCGCTGTGCGATCGGCCGAAGGCCTGGACCGTCTCGATGGCGTCGACGCTCTCCCCGGCGAATCCGACCGCATTGGCGAACCGGTCCTGGGAGGTCACGGTCAGCTTCCGCACCCGTCGCCCGATCAGAAAGATCGGCCCGATCAGCAACGGCGCCAGCAGCAGCACCAGTCCCGTCAGCTTGGGACTGACCACAAACAGCATGATCGCCCCGCCGATCAGCGTCAGGAAGTTCCTCAGGGCGAACGAGACCGAGGTCGTCAGCAGGGTCTCCACCAGGGCGATGTCGGTCGTCAGGCGCGACAGCACCTCGCCCGTCCGCATGCGCGCGAAATAGGCGGTGTCCAGGCCCAGGATGCGCCCGAACAGCGCCGTCCGGATGTCCGCGATCATCCGCTCGCCGGTCTTGGTGACGTAGAAATAGCGGGTGGCCGTGGCGATCCCCAGCACCAGGGCGTTCGCCCCCAGCAGCAGAAACCACAGATTGATATGACGCCCCCCGTCCTCGAACCCGTGGTCGATCGCGCCGCGCGCCGTCGCCGTCAGGGCCAGGGACGCCGCCGTGGAGGCCAGCAGCCAGAACAGGGCGAACACCGCCGTCAGCCGATGCCGGGCCAGATAGGGCAGAAGCCGGCCCAGCGGCCGCACGTCACGGCGCCGTTCGCGCTTCTGGCCGGCCTCGTCCAGCTGGCCGATCAGGACCGCGCCCGCGCTGGGTCGGCCGTCGGCGAGCGGGGCGTCTGCGGGGAGCGGCGTATGCGTCATGCGGCGCCTCTTGCCCCGGAAAGCCCCACGGTGTAAACGCCGCCGCTCTCCCGCCGGGACTCCTCGGCGGGTTTTCTCATTCCTCCGTCGCCCAAGCAGCAAGGCTCCACGAGCCGAGCGTTGGCGACACTCAACAGACAGCGCACCCGACGGTCGGCATCGTCACCTGCGCCAGAGACGGACGACGACCATGAAAGCGGACACGCACCCCGACTACCACTTCATCACCGTCACCCTGACGGACGGCTCGTCCTACAAGACGCGCTCGACCTACGGCAAGGAAGGCGACGTGCTGAACCTGGACATCGATCCCTCGACCCACCCGGCCTGGACCGGCGGCAACCAGCAGCTGATGGACCGCGGCGGCCGCGTCTCGCGCTTCAACAACAAGTTCGGCGGCTTCATCAAGAAGTAAGCCGCGGATCGCCCCTCCCTCCCCTCTCGGGCGGCGTGGTGCGACATAGTAGTCACGGAGAGCGCCGGTCCCCCGACCGGCGCTTTTTGTTTGCGCCGAACGCCGATAACATGGCGGCTCATCGTTGGGGGGACGATGGCGACGACGGACCAGGAAGCGGACGGAAGATGAATCGACGGCAGTTGACGATCGGCGTGGCGACCACCGCCCTGGCCGCCGCCGGCCAGGCCCAGGCCCAGTTCCGCCGCCCGCAGGCCCGCCCGGCTCCCGCTCAATCCGCGCCGGTCGATCACCGCGCGGTCCTCACCGAACAGCTTTCGCGCCTGCCGGCGGACGTCCAGAACGACGTCCGCATGTTCTATGACCTGAACGGCTGGCGCCCGGTCTGGAGCGCCGAGCGGCTGAACGCCCTGACCCTCGTCGCCCGCAAGACGGACGCCCACGGCTTCGCCCCCACCGACTTCTTCGACTTCGTCGGTCTGGCCGCCGATCCCGCCAGCGCAGACGTCCGCACCACCGCTGCGGCCATGACCTACGCCCGCGCCCTGGCCGAAGGCCGCGTCCGGCCCGAGACCGTCGAAGAACTGTGGGAGATGGACAAGAACCGGGTCGACCTGCCCACCGGCCTGTCCAACGCCCTGGCCACCGGACAGTTGGTCGGCTGGTTCGACGGCCTGCCGCCGACCGACATCGGCTACACCAACCTGTCCGCAGGCTATCTGCGTTATCGCCGACTGGCGCGCGAAGGCGGATGGCCGACCTTCGCTCCGGGCGGTTCGATCGAACCGAACACCAGTGACTCCCGTATCCCGTCCCTGATCCGCCGCCTGGTCGCCGAGGGCGACCTGACCGCCTCGGCGGGCGCGCGCCTGACGGCGGAGGGCCTCAACTACGGCGACGAGCTTCAAACCGCCGTTCGGGGCTTCCAGTCGCGACACGGTCTCCTGGCCGACGGCCGGATCGGCCCTGCGACCCAGCGTTCGCTCGGCGCCTCGGCCGAGGATCGCGCGCGTCAGATCGCCCTGAACCTGGAACGTCGCCGCTGGCTCAAGCGGACGCCGTCGCCCGAGCGGATCGAGGTCAACACCGCCGCCGCCATCATGGTCTACTGGAAGGACGGCCGTCCGGTTCACTCCAACCGCGTCGTCGTCGGCACGCCGGAAAACCAGACCCCGAGCCTGGAAAAGCCCTTCGCTTCGGTGGTCGCCAACCCGCCCTGGTATGTGCCGGCCGGCATCGCCCGTCGCGAGATTCTGCCGCGCGGCCCCGCCTATCTGGCGGCAAACAACATGTATCTGTCGAACGGACAGGTGATCCAGCGCGCCGGTCCGACGGCGGCCCTGGGCTACGTCAAGTTCGAGTTGCGCGACAGCTACGCCATCTTCCTGCACGACACCCCCGGCAAGGCGGCCTTCAACCTGGCCATGCGCCAACGCTCGCACGGCTGCGTCCGGGTCCAGGGCGCGGTGGAATTCGCTCGTCTGCTGCTGTCACCCAACTCGGATCTTCTGGGCCAGTTCGACACCGCCCAGAACACTCGCGAGACCAAGCGCATCCAGGTCGGGCGCGAGATCGACGTGCGGCTGCTCTACTGGACGGCGTTCGTCGACGGCCAACAGCGCGTGGCCTTCCGCGAGGACGTCTACAAGCGCGATCAGAAGCTCGCCGAGGCCCTGGGCATCGCCGTCAGCCTGCCTGACGTGGTCGCCGACGGTCCGACCGACGCCGACGACGTCGGTCCGTAGACGCGAGATCGCGTTCGGTCGCCGGAACGCTCCGCCGCACCTGATCCGGATTCAGGTGCGGAACGCGGCTTCCAGCATGCCGAGCTGGCTCAACACCGGATTGGCTTCCGGCTCGGGCGTCTCGTCGCGATACATGCGCCGGTCCAGATACAGAACGCGGTCGTGCAGGCGTTCGGCGCGCACGGTCAGCTCGATCAGGCCGATCGGCAGGTCGGGATGGCTGGGCTCGGCCGCGACGGCGCGGTCCGCCAGCCGGTAGCGGGTGTCGCAGGCGGCCTCGGGCGTCATGTCGCCCTCCCGCACCGCGCGCTGCACCAGAAGCCAGGACGCCACCTGCATCAGCCGCGTCGTCAGCTTCATGCTCTCGGACGCATAGGCCAGGGCGGCGGCGCGGGACAGCAGCTTGGACTCGCGGCGACCGTCGCCGTCCAGCCAGGCGGCGGCCTCCTCGACCAGCTCCATTCCTTCCTGGAAGGTGCGCTCGAACAGTTCGGACCGCGCGAAGTCGCGCACCTCTGCGGATCGGGACCGTCCTGTCGGCTCTGGGCCGCTATCGACCGTGGGTTCACTCATATTCACGCACACGGCCCTCGCCGGCGCCGCGACCCACACGCCGCGACCTCGCCTGGCTCCTCGATTGCAACGCCCATGCCATGCCGCCTGTCGGGGGAAAAGGGGGCGATCGCGTCACGCCGCCCGCGAACCAGGGCCGGCGAGTTCGCCTCTCCGGCGTCATTTGAAATTGAACAGGGCGTCGGCGGCGCTCTTTTTGTCCCGTTTCGCTGCGATGGCCTGCCTCCGGCGTTCGATTTCGGCGCCCAGGGTCGCGATCTGTTCGTCCAGTTCATCCACCGAATAGACGTCCAGGTCCTCGCGCGTCAGAGCGACGAGGTGGGCGCCGCGTGTCGGGCGCGGCTCCAGATCTTCAAATGTCATCTCGGCCTCCCATGGCCAGGAGCGTTCCAGACGCCTATCTGAACGCCCGGATACGGACGATTGCAAGCCGGAGGCCCAATGCGCGTCATCGAGATCACCGGTGGGTCGGGTCCCGCCGAAGCCCTCGTCCTGGCCGATCGCCCCCGACCGGAGCCTGCCGACGGCCAGGTGCGCATCCGTGTGCAGGCCGCCGGCGTCAATCGCCCCGACCTGCTCCAGCGCAACGGCGGCTATCCTCCGCCGCCCGGCGCCTCAGATATACTGGGCCTCGAGGTCGCGGGCGTGATCGACGCCATCGGCGGCGGGGTGCAAGGCTGGACGGTCGGCGACGCGGTCTGCGCCCTGCTCGGCGGCGGGGGCTACGCCGAATACGCCGTGGTCGACGCGCGCCATGTCCTTCCGATTCCCCGGGGCCTGACGCCCGTACAGGCCGCGGCGCTGCCGGAGACGGTTTTCACCGTCTTCGCCAATGTGTTCGAGTCGGGCGGCCTCCGACCTGGCGAAACCCTTCTGATCCACGGGGCCACCAGCGGCATCGGGGTCACGGCCATTCAGATGGCCAAGGCCGCCGGAGCGCGAGTGATCGCCACATCGCGCGGCGCCGAAAAGGCCATGGCCGCGTCCCGTCTCGGCGCCGATCTCAGCCTGGACGCTTCGATTGAGGCTCTGAAGTCCGCCATCCTCGACGCCGGCGGCGCCGATGTCGTGCTGGACATGATCGGGGCCGACTACGCCGCCCTGAACCAGGCCGTCCTCAAACCCGGCGGCCGCTGGGTGGTGATCGCGACCCTGACGGGAAACCTGGCCGAGATCGACCTGATGCGGCTGATGCTCAGGCGCATCGTCCTGACCGGCTCGACCCTCCGTTCACGACCGGCGGACGAAAAGGCCCGCCTGGCTTCGGCCGTGCGTCAGACGGTCTGGCCCTGGATCGAGGCCGGCCATTTGGTGCCGCCGATCGAGGCCGTCTTTCCTCTCGAAGACGCTGCGGCCGCCCACCGATTGCTGGAGGGCGGCCGCCATGTCGGCAAGATCGTGCTGACGATCTGAGGCCTATCGGCCTTACCAGCCGCCGCGCGCGGGACGCATCGACGAGATGCGGTCGTTGAAGCCGGTGTCGCCCAGATTGCGCACATCGCCCCGGAACACCTGGCAGCTGCCCCGGAAGTTGCTGTCGGTGCAGACCTCCCAGGCGCCGCGCATCTCCATCGAGCTGATCACGTCGTTGAAGCCGGTCGACCCCAGATTATAGACCTCGCCCTGGAAGCTGGCGCGTTCGCCGCGGAAGTTGCTGTCCTTGTAGACGGTGATCGAGCCCCGCCCGCCGCCGGCGCCCCAGCCGCCGCCCGGACGGTCATTGCCGCCGCCGTTGCGTTCCCATTCGCCGCGCTGGCTGCCACAGATCAGCAGGCCGTTGCTGTTGGCGATATCCACACCGCCGCAGCGGTTCAGATCCAGGGAGCTGGCGCGCTGGTTGCGCCCCACGTCCCGACAGGTGGCGTACAGTCGATCCCCGCGCACGGAGATCTCATTGCAGCTCGACTGATAGCTGCCCTGCGGCGCCCGATTGCCGCCGCCCCAGCCGGGTCCGCGTTGCGCCGCGTCCGCCGCCGCGGGCGCCAGAACCGCCGCGACCGCCGCCGCCGTGAGAATACGAGTGAACATCTTGGCCCTCCCAAAAGAATGAAGACGCGCCGGGCGTCGATGGGTGCTTATCAGCCCTCCAAGCTGAACCTTAGCTGTACGACGCCCTCATGAAGCAGTCGAACTCCGTTTCCTTTCCAAGCGAATAAGACTATATCGGTTCCACTCGCGCCCGGCCGAAAGGTCGGGCGCCGCCGTTTCCAGCGCCCGACTTCGGGCCATTGCACACCGGGATTTTCGCCCATGACCGACATCCTCATGCCCAAGGCCACCGCGGTCTGGCTCGTGGACAACACCTCCCTGACCTTCGAGCAGATCGCCGACTTCTGCGGTCTGCACGCGCTCGAGGTTCGCGGCATCGCCGACGGCGACGTGGCCCGCGATATTCGCGGCGTCGATCCGATCACCGGGGGCCAGCTGGCTCGCGAGGAACTGGACAAGGCCCAGGCCGATTCCAACTACCGCATGAAGGCGATCGTCAGCCGCCACGCCGAACTGCTGAAGGTCACCAAGACCGGGCCGAAATACACCCCCGTCTCGCGCCGTCAGGACCGCCCCGACGCCATCGCCTGGTTCGTGCGCAACCACCCCGAGGTGACCGACGCCCAGATCGCCAAACTGCTGGGCACGACCAAGTCCACGATCGAGAGCGTGCGCAACCGCACCCACTGGAACTCGGCCAATATCAAACCGGTCGATCCCGTGACCCTGGGCCTGGTCGGCCAGCTGGCCCTCGACGATCTGGTCAAGAAGGCCGCCGAGAAGAAGGCCCGCGATGACGCCAAGAAGGGCGGCGCCACGATTCAGCCCGTCGAGGCCGAACCGGTCGAGGAAGAATTCGTGCCCGAAGCGCGCGAACGTCCGACCGCCGAGCCGACCGCCGAATCCGTCTTCGGCCCGCGTTCCTGATCGACGCTCCCCTCACGAATGCGGCCCCGGAGATCGCTCTCCGGGGCCGCTTCAATTCCACATAGTCGTTCGGGCCTTAGTGCGCCCTCTGCTCCAGACTGACGATCTCCTCCTTCAGGCGAAGCTTCTTCTGCTTCAGCTCCTTGACCTGCAACGAATCCACGGACGGATGAAGTCGGGCCTCGTGCAGCTGACTTTCCAGCTGACGGTGCCGATTGCCCAGTTCGCGGATACGAGCTTCGATGGTCATGGCTTGCGCCTCCATGTCTAAGGGACGACGGTAGTGAGCGCCCGGATCCGCGACCTGTGGAATCACGATTCGGTGACGTAAACCGGCGTTCACCAAGGTCGCACATACGGACCACCTCAGGCTGACCCGCGAATAGGACCATGTTGTGAACGGAGCCGTTGCAACCTCGACATCGACGCCGGACCGGATGGTGGTCGGCGTCTCCGGCGCATCCGGCGTGATTCACGGCGTCCGCCTTCTCGACGCCCTGCGTGACCTGGGCATCGAGAGCCATCTGGTCGTCACCCGCGCCGCCCTCCTGACCCTGTCGCAGGAGACCGATCTGACCCCCGACGATCTGACGGGCCGCGCCGATGTGACGCACCGGCTGAACGACGTCGGCGCCTCCATCGCCTCCGGCTCGTTCCGGACCCTCGGCATGATCGTGGCCCCCTGCTCGGTCCGCACCATGGGCGAGATCGCCACGGGCGTGACCTCGACCCTCCTCACCCGCGCGGCGGATGTGGCGCTCAAGGAGCGGCGCCGCCTCGTGCTGATGGTTCGCGAGACCCCCCTGCACCTCGGCCACCTGCGCACCCTGACCGCCCTGGCCGAGATGGGCGCCGTCATCGCCCCGCCCCTGCCCGCCTTCTACACCCGCCCTGAATCGCTCGACGAGGTGGTGGACCAGTCGGTCGGCCGCGTGCTCGATCTGTTCGGTCTGGACTGGGCGCCGGTTCGTCGGTGGAGCGGGCTCAAGGGACCGGCGGCCGAGACATGAGCGGGCCCCCCTTCTGGGACTGGGCCCTGGCCGCCTACGCCGCGCCGGGCGTGGCCGAGGCCTGTCTCGACCTTCAGGACACTCATGACCAGAACGTGCCGTTGCTGCTCTGGGCCGCCTGGTGCGCCCGGACCGGCCGTCGCCTCGACGCGGACGACCTCGACGCCGCCTGCGACACCGCAAGGGTCTGGACCGACGCCGCCATCGTGCCGCTTCGCGACCTGCGACGCCGCCTGAAATCGACGATCCCGGACATGGACACCGATGATCGTCTGGCCGTTCGCGAACAGATCAAGGCGGTGGAACTGGACGCCGAGCGTCGTCTCATGTCGGCCCTGGAGGCCTTGGCGCCCGCCCCGGGCGGGGCCGCCCGTCCCGCCCTCGACGCCCTGGTCGACCTGAGCCGCCGCCGGGACCGGGTCACGCCCCGTCCCGCCCTTGCTGCCTTGGCGGACCGCCTTCCGGCCTAGGCCGGATTCGGCTATGATTCCGTTCGCCCCGGACGCCCTGCCGACATGAACGACGACGATCCTTTCCTGACCGAAGAAGACTTGGCCTTGCGCGCCGAGGTGCAACTGCTTCGGCAGGAGCACGCTGACCTTGACGCCTCGATCGAGGCCCTCGGCCATGTGCCCGTTCCGGACCAGCTTCTCATTGCCCGATTGAAGCGCAAGAAACTCGCCCTGCGCGACGAAATCGTCCGTATCGAAGGCCGTATTCTTCCGGACATCATCGCCTGACGATCGCTGGCGGCCCCGTACAAAAATGGCTATACTTATGGCCATAATCGGAGCTCAGCCATGGCCACCTACGGCGTCGCCGAAGCCAAGAACAAGTTCACCCACCTGCTCGAACGGGTCGAAGCGGGCGAGAACATAACGATCACACGGCATGGGCGGGCGGTCGCCGAAATGACAGCTGTCTCCCGCACGGCCAGACGGCCCGACATGGAACAGCGACGCGCATCCCTGCGCGACCTGGCGAACTGGCGGGATCAACAACCGTCATTGGGCGACTCCGCGGCCGCATTGGTTCGTCAGATGCGGGACGACGACCTCTAGTGGACAGCTATCTCGACGCCAGCGTTCTGGTCGCCCTGTTGGGCCGCGAGGCCTCGAGTACGGTTGTCTCCGACTGGCTCGAGAACAGCCAGGACGATTTGATGGTTTCGGACCTGGCCCGCGCCGAAGCGTCCGCGGCATTGGCGAGACAGGCCCGGATCGGGGCGCTGTCCGCGACGGGGGTGGCGGAGGCCTTCGGCCATCTCGACGCCTGGACGTCGCGATTCACGAACCTCGTCGAGATCGTTCCCTCTGATCTGGCGCTCGCGACGCACTGGGTCCGACGTCTCGACCTCTCGCTCCGGGCACCCGACGCCATGCATGTCGCCGCCGCACGGCGGCTCGGCGCCATGCTGGTGACGCTCGACAAGGGCCAGGCCGCCGCCGCCGCGACGCTCGGCCTCTCCTGCCTCAACCCCGCCGACCCGGCGAACTGAAAGACCGAATGGCTCGCACTCCCCAACGTCCCGTCGCCGGCCTGCCCGACGAGGAAACCCTGATCCGCTTCCTGCGCGAGGCCGGCGCCGCGGAGAAGGCCGACATCGCCCGCGCCTTCGGCCTGAAGGGCGCCGAGCGCCGCGCCCTGCGAGAAATGCTGCGAGAGCTCGAGGCCCAGGGCAAACTCGGCAAGCGGGGCCGTAAGGGCTTCTCCGAGGCCGGCGCCCTTCCGGCCGTCGGCGTGGCCGACGTGGTCGAGCGCGACGGCGACGGCGAACTCTATGTCCGCCTGGTCGAAGGTTCGGCCGACGCCCCGCGCGCCCTGCTGGTCCCCGACCGAAAGATCGTCGGCCCCGCCCCCGGCATGGGCGACCGCCTTTTGGTCAAGTTCGCGCGCGCCGAGGACGGCTGGGAGGCCCGCCTCATCAAGAAGCTCGACACCGACCGCAGTCGCCTGCTCGGCGTCATCCGCAGATCCGCCCGCGAGGTCCGCATCGAGCCCGTCGATCGCCGCTCCAAGGACGTCTTCGTCGTCCCACCCGCCCAGGCCGAGGGTCTCAAGGACGGCGATCTGGTGCTCGCCGCCGCCGAAAAGGGCGAGCACCGCTACGGCCCCAAGCGCGGCAAGATCCTGGAGCGCATCGGCCGCGAGGACGACCCCCGCGCCGCCTCCCTGATCGCCATCCATTCCCACGGCGTGCCGGCCGGCTTCTCCGACATGGTCGAGCAGGAAGCCGAGAATATGGAGCTGCCCACGCTCAAGGGCCGCGACGACCTGCGCGACATTCCCTTCATCACGATCGATCCGGCCGACGCCCGCGACCACGACGACGCCATCTACGCCCAGCGCGACGACGATCCGAAAAACGAAGGCGGCTGGATCGTCTGGGTCGCCATCGCCGACGTCGCCGCCTATGTCACCCCCGGCTCGGCCCTGGATCGCGAGGCGCGCGCCAAGGGCAACTCCACCTACTTCCCGGACCGTGTGGAGCCCATGCTGCCCGAGCGCCTGTCCAACGGCCTGTGCAGCCTCAAGGAAGGCGAGAACCGCGCCACGCTCGCCGTGCGCATGGTCTTCGACAAGGAGGGTCGCAAGACCGGCCACAAGTTCCATCGCGGCCTGATGCGTTCGCACGCCAAGCTCAGCTATGAACAGGCCCAGGCTGCCATCGACGGCGAACTCAACGACGGCGGCGTCGACGACACGACCGGCCCAATCCTGGAGCCGATCCTCTATCCGCTATGGAACGCCTACCGCACGATGTTGAAGGGCCGCCTGAAGCGGGCGCCGCTTCAGATCGAAAGCGCGGAACGCAGGATCCGCATGGCTCCGGACGGCGGCATCGCCTTGATCGAGAAGCGCACGTCCCTGGAGGCGCACCGCCTGATCGAGGAAATGATGATCCAGGCCAACGTCTGCGCCGCCGAGACCCTGGAACAGAAGAAGACGCCCCTGATCTATCGCGTCCACGAGGCGCCCAGTCAGGAGAAGATTTTCAACCTGGCCGACTTCCTCTCGACCATCGCCATGCCCTGGAACAAGGGCGAGCCGGGCACGACCAGGCGATTCAACAGATTGCTGGACCAGACCCGCGACGGCCCCCACGCCGAGGTGGTCAACGAAGTCGTCCTCCGCACCCAGATGCAGGCGATCTATTCGCCGGAGAACATCGGCCACTTCGGCCTGAATCTCGACCGCTACGCCCACTTCACCTCGCCGATCCGCCGCTACTCCGACCTGATCGTCCATCGCGGCCTGATCCGGGCGCTCAATCTCGGCCCAAAAGACGGAAAGGGGGACGGCCTGACGGATCGCGAGATCGCCGAACTTGCCGCCATCGCCGATCAGGTGACCCAGACCGAGCGCCGCTCCATGGCCGCCGAACGCGACGCCATGGACCGCTACATCGCCGCCTTCCTCGAGGACCGGGTCGGCGCGACCTTCACCGGACGGATCACCGGCGTCACGCGCTTCGGCCTGTTCGTCCGCCTCGACGAGACGGGCGCCGACGGCCTGGTGCCGGTCTCTTCGCTGGGCAATGAGTATTTTGTCCACGATGACCGCGCCCACGCCCTGGTCGGCGAACGCAGCGGCCAACGCTATCGCCTGGGCCGGGTGGTCGAGGTCAAGCTTATGGAGGCCACCCCCATTACCGGCGGTCTGGTCTTCGAAATGCTGTCCGAGCCGGAGGCCCGCGACCCCAACGCCCCCGCTCCCCGCCTGGGCATGCGGGGGCGCGGCGGCGATGATCGGCCTTCACGCGGAAAAGGCCGCCCCGGCGGCCCCAAACCGCGTAATGACGGGCGGGGCGGCAAACCCTCCGGCGGCCTGAAGGGCGTTCGCAAGGGCAAGCGGCGCTGACGATCGTCAGCAATCGACGGTTTCCGGTTCGAGGATCAGGCGGGACAGTCCCGTAATATCTCGGGATCTCGCCATGTCCGTTCTTCGCCTGTGCCTGCCGGCCTTCCTGTCGCTCGCGCTGACCGTCTTCTCGCCAGCCTCGGCCAACGACAGCGTCGCCGCGATGCGCGCGGGCGGGCTGGTGCTGCAGAAGACCGACGGCATTCGGATGGACGCCGAGGACCTGTTCGTCTCGGCGCGCGAGATCCGCGTCAAATATCGCTTCTTCAACCATACCGATCGGGACATCGAGACGATCGTCGCCTTCCCCCTGCCCGATATCGACGGCGAATGGGAAATGGATGACACGCTCGATTCCAGCCGCACCCTGCCCTTCATCACCTGGGTCGACGGCTATTCGGTCCGGACCGAGATCGAGAAGAAGGCGACGCTGGACGGCGCCGAAGTCAGCGAGCGTCTGCGCGGCTTCGGCCTGCCCCTCGAACCGCATCTGGCGAGCACGCGCGAGACCCTGAACGCCCTGCCCGAGGCCCGTCTGCGACAGCTCGAAGCCGCCGGATTCGTCAGGCTGGAGGCCGCTTCTGACACCTCTGGGCGCGCCTTCTGGGTCACGCCGCTATGGACGCTGAAGACCACCCACTACTGGACCCAATACTTCCCGACCGGCCGGACGACCGAGATCGAACACCTCTATGCCCCGGCCATCGGCGGCGCGGCGTACAGCCTGATCGGCGACACCGGCGAACACGTCGATGAGCCCCAGGCCGTCATGCGCGCCAAATACTGCATTGAGCCGTCGGTCGAGAACGCCGTCCGCCGTCGCCGCGCCGCCGGCCACTATTTCACCGAGACCTGGATCGACTACGTCCTGACCACCGGCGCCAACTGGTCCGGCCCGATCCGCGACTTCCGCCTGGTGGTGGACAAGGGCGCCCCAGAAAATTTCGTCAGCTTCTGCGCCGAGGGCGTCCGCCGCCTCAGCCCGACGCAGTTCGAGGTCCGTCGAACCAACTATACGCCCGACCGCGACCTGGAAGTCCTCATCCTGACAGGCGCCCCTCAGCCGGAATAGGGATTTTTCCGGCCGCCCCTTCCGGACGGTCTATAGTGGCCGCATGTCCTGCGACTTCGCCCACCCTTCGCCCGCGCACTTTCCACCCGACGCCTCCGCGCGGATTTCCATGTTTTCCAGAGCATGCGCAGACATCTCGCGGCCCGCAGCGGCCGTCGCCGGCCGTTTTGTCCCCGCTTGTCCCCGCAGGGGCGCCGCATGACTTCATCCGCCCAGCCCTTCGACGCCGCCCAAGACCTGCGCGATGCGCCGCGCAGCCCAGCCGGAACCCGGATGCGACCCAAAGACGCGGCGACCCTGATCCTCACGCGCGGTCCGGCCCGACACACCGAGGTGCTGATGGGCCGCCGCGCCTCGGGCCATGTCTTCATGGCCTCCAAATGGGTGTTTCCCGGCGGCCGGATCGACCGGGCCGACTTCGCCGCCGCCTCGGCCACCGATCCCGATCCCGCCAGCCTGGCGCGTCTGGCCGCCGAAATGCCGCCGCGCCGCGCCCGCGCCCTGACCCTGACCGCCGTCCGTGAAACCTGGGAGGAGACCGGCCTGATGCTGGCGCGTTCCGCTCCGACCGCGTACGTCGCCGGGCCATGGCGTGGATTCCGCCAGGCGGGCGCCCTGCCCGATCTCGCCGCCCTGACCTATGTCGCTCGCGCCATCACCCCCCCGGGCCGCACCCGCCGATTCGACGCTCGCTTCTTCATGGCCGACGCCTCGGCCCTTCTGACGCCCGAACCGACCGCCGGCTCGGGCGAACTGGACGAGATCGCCTGGCTGCCGCTGGAGCAGGCCCGGGCGCTGGACCTGCCCGCCATCACCCGTTTCGTGCTCGGCGAGGTGGCGGACCGTCTGGCCGCCCCGAGCCGCCCCCTGCCCTTCGTGCGCATGGTGCGGGGCCGACATATCGTGGACCATCAGGACTGATCCCATGGCCGAAGCCCCCGTCACCCTGCGCCTGACGATCGCCGATCCGGTTCCGGGCGTCCGCTATAGCCTGCAACAGGACGACGCTCCCTTCGAGCCGATCACCGCCGGCGACGCGCCGCTCTCCTTCGACGTGCCTGTCCGCCTGGCCGACGACGGCCGCCTGCTTGGCCCGTTCGTCCGCCGGGAGGGCAAGGAACGACGCTTCGTCTACATCCGCATCGGAACCTCGGCCGGCGATCACGCCTCGGAATGGAGTCGCCGTGCCAAGATCGATATTCACAACATTCCGCCCGCCTTGCTGGACCGGGCGCGGGCGGGCGCTGTGCTGGAAGCCCGCCTGCCGGGCCGTGGCAAGGACGGCACGCCCGCATGCGCCACCGTGCGACCGCTGGAAGAGTGGCGTGAAATCTAATCCGTCAGCGGCTTGGTCAGGTCGAACTCGACCCGCAGGAACCGCCCCTCCGGCCGCCGCAGTTCATAGGCGAACACCCGGCCCGGATGAACCTCGACGGCCCAGACGTTGGTGGTCGAGACCTGGGCGCCGCCCGCAATGAACTGCGCGATCGATTCCTGATCGACCGGGAACTCCTGCCGCCCGGCTGTGCCCGCGTCGGCCGTGTCGCCGCCGTACATGTGGTAGCCATGAATGACCCCCTGCGGATCGCGGTGGTCATGCTTCAGCCGAAGACCCTCTCCGGTGCGGGTGATCACCCAGCGTCGCGACCGATCCTCTCCGACCGCGAACGGGATACCCACTTCCTCCGGAGCACAGTCACGGACGTGCATGACCAGCCGGCTGCTACGGAAATCGGCGTCGGCGGCGTCCGTGCTGACCACCCGCCCTTCGAACCTCTGGCCGCACAGGGCGTTCAGTCGGGCCAGGAACACATCCTGGGCGGTCTCCGACGACGCGGCGGGCGCGGAAGCGCAGGCGGACAGCAGGCCGATGACGGCGATCAAGGCGATTTTCATCCCGCGAAGTTACGGCTCGCCGCCCCAGATTCAATGCGTCCTGACGCCCGTTGACTTTGAGCCGGTCCTGAGTATGTTCCGCGCCTCTTATTTTAAGCGGCTTTCGCCGTCGCAGAGGTAATTCCGATGGCCAAACCGGCTTCCATCAAGATCCGCCTGAACTCCTCGGCCGACACCGGCTTCTTCTACGTCACCAAGAAGAACGCCCGCACCATGACCGAGAAGATGGTCGTCAACAAATACGACCCGATCGCCAAGAAGCATGTCGAGTTCAAGGAAGGCAAGATCAAGTAAGCGCCTGACGCTTCGATGATTTCGGAACGCCCGGCCGGTAACGGCCGGGCGTTTTTCGTGGCTCAGGCCGCCCGGGCGATGACTCGGTTTCGGCCTGCGCTCTTGGCCTCATAGACGCCCTCGTCGGCGCGCTTCATCAGGCTTTCAGGCGTGTCTCCGGCCTGGGTGGCGGACACGCCGATCGACACCGTGATCGACAGATGTTCGCCGCCCAGAATGCGGAAGGGCGCCGCGGCGACGTCGCGCCGGATTCGGTCGGCGATTCGATGCGCATCCTCCAGTCGGGTGTCCGGCATCACCACCACGAACTCCTCCCCCCCCATCCGACAGGGCAGATCAACCGCACGGACATTGGTCGCCAGCCGGACCGCGAACTCGGCCAGCACCTCATCGCCGGCATCGTGCCCGAAACCGTCATTGACGGCCTTGAAATGATCGATGTCGATGACCAACAAGGCCACCGACCCCGCTCCGCGATTGGCCCCACGCACGAAATCCGACAGCTGTCCGACCATGTAGCGCCGGTTGTGAAGACCGGTCAGCGCGTCGGTGACCGCCATCTCCAGACTGTAGTCCAGCTTCTGGCGCAGGAAGTCGGCGTAGCGTTTGCGCCGCACCTGCGTCCGGGCTCGCGCCGCCAATTCCTCGGCGTCCACCGGTCTCGGCAGGATGTCATTGACCCCGAGCTCCAGCGCCTTCAAAAGCCGCGGCCGCTCGACAGGATCGACCACCGCCAGCATCGGCACGCCACGCGTGGTTTCAGTCGAACGAATCTGGGCGATCAGCCGCAGGCCGTCAAACGTCTCCGCCGCCGTGTTGATGATCATCAGGTCCAGTGGTCCGCCAGCCTGCCGCTTGGCGGCTTCGGGATCGGTCTCGATCGACACCCGATGTTCGCGTCCCAGTTCGGCGACGATCTGTTCCGCCTGCCGCACATTATCGTCCACCAGCAGAACTCGCCCACCGCTCTCGCGTAGCCGGGCGCCCGCCTCGATCTGGCCCGAGACGCCCATACGGCGCCCCGCCTCCTCGCGTTCACGCAACTCGTCCATGACCAGTTTGAGCCGCACCAGCGACTTCACGCGCGCGAACAGGACCGCGTCGTCCAGCGGCTTGGTGACGAAATCGTCGGCGCCAGCTTCCAATCCCTTGATCCGGTCCTGACGCCCGTCGAGTGCTGTGACAAGCACCACCGGGATGTGCCGCGTCGCCGGATCCCCCTTCAACCGCCGACAGGTCTCGAACCCGTCCATGCCCGGCATCATGACGTCCAGCAGGATGATATCCGGCTGTTCCGTCTCGGCCAGATTCAGGGCCGTCGCTCCGTCATGACAGGCCAGAACGTCGTAGTATTCCAGGGTCAGCTTGGCCTCGAGAAGCCGCACATTGGCTTCGACATCATCGACCACAAGGATACGCGCGGTCATGAACTCCCCCTCAGGCCGCCTGGCCCAGATGCTTCCGCACCGTATCCAGGAAGGTCATCACCGAGATCGGCTTGGAGATATAGGCCTCGCAACCGCCCTGACGGATCCGTTCCTCATCACCCTTCATGGCGAAGGCGGTCACGGCCACGACGGGAATGTGCGCCAGATCCTCGTCGTCCTTCAGCCATTTGGTCACTTCCAGACCCGATATCTCAGGCAACTGGATATCCATCAAGATCAGGTCCGGGCGATGCTGACGCGCCAAGGCCATCGCCTGCAGGCCTTCGCGGGTCTGCAGCGTCTCGTAGCCCTGGGAGTCGAGCAGATCATGAAACAGCTTCATGTTCAGCTCGTTATCCTCCACGATGAGGACTTTCTTGGACATCGCCACTCGGTCGTTCGCCCCCTCGATCCGCCATCTTCGCGGACACGGCCGGAAGCCGGTCTTCTTCGCTGGCACTATCGTCGTTCAGTCTTAAGTTGGGGTGAAGTCGGCGACTTTCGCCGCCGGACACTCCGGAGGATCCCTTGGCGGTCACGGCCGTCTGTCGCGACTGTATGTGGAGCGGGGCAGCGGCGCCGGCCTCCGGCCGATGTGCTTCCTGTAACTCCATGCGCCTCGTCTGCGATCCTGAACTGGATCAGCTGACGATCGCCCATCTGGACTGCGACGCCTTCTACGCCTCGGTCGAGAAGCGGGATCGTCCTGAACTGCGCGACCGTCCCGTCATCGTCGGCGGCGGGGCGCGGGGGGTCGTCTCCACCGCCTGTTACATCGCCCGACTGCATGGCGTCGGCTCGGCCATGCCGATGTTCAAGGCGCTGAAGGCTTGCCCTGACGCCGTGGTGCTCAAGCCCGACTTTCCGCGCTATGTGGAGGAGAGCCGGCGCATTTTCGATCTTGTTCGATCGCTCACGCCGCTGATCCAGACCCTGTCTCTCGACGAGGCCTGGATCGACCTGTCCGGCACGGACCGCCTCAACGGCGGCCCTCCGGCGGTGCAGTTGATCCGGCTCCAGAAGCGGATCGAAGATGAGATCGGCCTCACCGTCTCAATCGGCCTCGCCCCAAATCGGTTCCTTGCGAAGATGGCGTCAGAGATGGACAAGCCGCGCGGATTTTCGGTCATCAATCGCAACGAGGCCATGATGATTTTGTCCCCGCGGCCGGTCACAGCGCTACCCGGCGTCGGCCCGGTGTTCGGCAAGGCTCTTCGCAGCGACGGCTTCGCCACTATCGGAGATCTTGCCCGCGCCGATGTGCGCGATCTCGCCCGCCGCTACGGCGAGACGGGCCTCCGTCTTCATGATCTCAGCCATGCCCGGGACGGCCGCCCGGTGCGGCCGGATCACGATCGCAAAGGAATGAGCGCAGAGACGACTTTCAATACCGACCTCGCGTCCGCCGCTGACCTTGAAGCTCAGCTTTGGCCACTCTGCGAGAAACTGGCGACCAAGGCGCGCCGGGACGGCGTCGCCAGTCGGACGGTGCAACTGAAGCTGCGCCGAACCGATTTCAAGATCGTCACGCGCCGCGCCACGGTCGCCGAGCCGGTTCGGACAGCCCGTGGCCTTTTCGCCGCCGCTCGCGCGCTCCTGAAGCCCGAATTGGGCCGCCCATATCGCCTGATCGGGGTAGGTTTGATGGATGTTCAGGACTCGACCGATGGGCCTTCAACCTTGTTCGATACGCCTGAAGCACGAAGCCTCAAGGCCGAGACGGCCATCGACGTGCTTCGGGAAAAGTTCGGCAAGGATGCGGTGGTCGCTGGCCGGACGTTGAAGTCGCCTTAAGGCCGTTCGGTGCAATCTGGCGTCATGAACGCCTTCATCGACAAGATGCGTCGCCGCGCGGGTCGCTATCTGGACGTCCGCCCGAGCCCGATACGTCCAGCGCGCGGGACCTTCAGCCTGTCGTTCGACGACATCCCGGTCACAGCCTGGACCGAGGCCGGGCCCATTCTGGCTGAACACGGAATCCAGGCCACCTACTATGTTTGCGGCGGCCTGGCCGGCAGTCAAAACCTGGGCCTTCCCCAATTCGACCCCGAGGATCTGGAGGCGATCCACGACGCCGGTCACGAGGTCGGCTGTCATACCTTCGAACACGTTTCGACTCTGAGGATCGGCGCTGCAGAGCTGGACGCCAGCCTGGCGCGGAACGCCGCCTGGGTGTCGGACGTCTTGGACGGCTATGAGATGCGGACGTTCGCCTATCCGTTCGGCGATTGCGCCCTGGCGGCCAAGGCCGTGATCGATCAGCGCTTCCTGTGTGGGCGAGGCGTGCGGGACGGCGTCAACACCGGTTCGGCCGACCGCAACCTGCTCCAGGCGATCGGGCTCGAATCTCGCCGTCTGCCTGGATACGACCTCGAGGCCTTGATGTCCGAAACCGCCAAGCAGAATGGCTGGATGATCGCCTACGGACATGACGTCATGGATGGGCCGACGCCCTACGGCTGCACGCCCGACGATCTGGACCGCGTGATCCGTCTGGCCAAGGCGGCCGGTCTCGACATCCTGCCGGTCGCCGCCGCCTGGGAGAAGATGGCGGCCTGAGGCCGCCGCGCAGCCACAGCAGGCGAGTTCAGGCGACCTGCTCGACCGGGTTCATCTTGGCGGCATGCGCCTTCGCCCAAGGGATCAGGGTCGCGCGCGGCCAGGCCACCAGCCAGGAGCGCGGCGTGTATTCGCCCGACTCGATCATCGCCCTGCGGGTGGGCGAAGTCGCGCCGCACCGCTGCGAATGCACTTCGCCCGGGCCCTGATGGATGATGAAGGCGCCGCCCGCCAGCGGGTTCTTGCGCAGATAGGCCAGACGCGGGCTGATGGTCTCCAACGGCGGATCATAGAACCAGCTGGATCCGATCATGCCCGCCAGCTCTGGTCGTCGCTCGCAGATCGCGCCCGCCGTCGCCCACGCCTGATCCCAGCCTTCTTCGGTGAAATCAACGGTGTGGCGGCTCTCGGTGTGAACCTCCAGCCATGGCCGCTTCCAGCCTTCCGCCTTCATATAGGCGACGGCCTGGGACCATCCGTGTCCGCCCAGCCCGTTCTGGAGCACCTGACGCGGCCCCATGGGCGAAGACAGATCGATGGTCTGGGTGCGAGCGCCCGGCACCGAAAGCGCCAGGACGAACCGGACGTCCTTGGCCCAGTGGTCCGGATCATAGGCGTCGCCGGCCTCGGCCGCCGCCGAGAGGAACTCGGCGAGACGATCCAGCCAGAATGCATAGTTGGCGTGAACTTCCGGCGGAAGATCAGCGGCGTGCGCCCTCTCGGGCAATTCCAGCGCCCAGGTCGCGACGAGTGCACGCTTCAGCGCATCGTCCACCGGACCGCCCTCGGCCAGCGCCTGTTCAGCAGCATGGGCCGGCAGGTCGAAGTTCCAGTGGGGCGCAGCCGCTCGGGCCGGGTCCACGGCCTTCACCGAGGCGACGTCGATACGATAGAGGGCTCCGGCGTCCAGTCTGTTGCGGACGTCCTGGAAGGCGGCGATCTGGGCGGTCGAGAGCGTTTCCATAACGGGACTATGCCGCATGAGCGTTGGCGAACCTTTAAGCGCGCCTCCTGCCGCGCTACATGCGGCCGGACAACCTGTTTCGGAGACCGCCATGACCATCGCCGCCCGCCTCGCCGAACTGGGCATCAGCTTGCCAGAGCCCGCCAAGGCGGTCGCCAACTATGTGCCTTATGTCCAGTCCGGGAACCTGCTGCACATCTCCGGCCAGCTCTCCAACGACGCCTCGGGCGGCCTGAAGGGTACGGTGGGCGAGGACGTGACGCCGGAACAGGCCGCCGCCGGCGCCCGCCTGTGCGGGATCAACCTGCTGGCCCAGATTTCGGCCGCGCTTGACGGCGATCTGGAGCGGGTGGTCCGCATCGTCAAACTGGGCGGCTTCGTCCAGGCCGGGCCGGGCTTCACCGCCATTCCCGCCGTCATCAACGGCTGTTCGGACCTGATGGTCGAGGTGTTCGGCGACAAGGGCCGCCACGCCCGTTCAGCCGTCGGCGTCTACCAGCTGCCGCTCGGCTTCGCCGTCGAGGTGGACGCCATCGTCGAGGTGAAGTGAGCTTCACGATCCAGGTTCACGACGGGGTCGCCGATATCGGCCGCGAGGCCTGGGACGCCTGTGCGGCCCCGACCGGCGATCCCTTCGTCAGCTACGACTTCCTCCACGCCTGCGAGGCCTCGGGCAGTGCGACACCGCGCGAGGGCTGGGGGGCGCGCCATCTCAGCCTGCGCGATCCGGATGACGGGGTGATCGGCGTCATGCCCCTCTATCTGAAGGGGCATAGCCAGGGCGAATATGTCTTCGACCATTCCTGGGCAGACGCCTTCCAGCGGGCGGGCGGACGCTACTATCCCAAGCTGCTGGGCGCCGTGCCCTTCACGCCCGCGACGGGGCCGCGGTTTCTGGCTCACCCCGACGCCGACGCCCCGACGGCGCGGGAGGCGTTGCTGCAGGGCGGCCTGACCCTGGTCGAGCGGCTGGGCGTGTCGTCCCTGCACGTCAACTTCCCGACAGAGCCTGAATGGCGGGCCATGGGCGAGGCCGGGATGCTGTTGCGTCAGGACATGCAGTTCATCTGGCGCAACGACGGCTATCGAACCTTCGACGACTTCCTGAACGCCCTGTCGTCGAACCGGAGAAAGACCATCCGGCGCGAGCGACGGGAGGCCAATGCAGGGCTGGATATCCGCGTCCTGACCGGGGCGGAGATCACGGAGGCGCACTGGGACGCCTTCTTTGAGTTCTACATGGACACCGGGTCGCGAAAGTGGGGACGGCCCTATCTGACGCGCGCCTGGTTCTCGATGATCGGCCAGACCATGGCCGACCGCATCGCCCTGGTCGTGGCGTTCAGGGATGGGACGCCGATCGCAGGGGCGCTGAACTTCATCGGCCGCGACGCCCTGTACGGGCGCCAATGGGGAACGTTGGACGAGGTCCCCTTCCTGCATTTCGAGCTCTGCTACTACCGGGCCATTGAGTTCGCCATCGAACGTGGCTTGTCGCGGGTCGAGGCGGGGGCGCAGGGGGAGCACAAGATCGCGCGCGGCTACCTGCCCTCCCCGGTCTATTCCGCGCACTTCATCGCCCATGAGGGACTGCGGGATGCGGTGGGGCGGTATCTGGATCAGGAGCGAGCGGGGGTGGCGGCGGAGATCGAGGCGATGAGGGAAGAGTTGTCGCCGTATCGGGCCGCCGAATAGACTGCATCTTCGGCTGAGCTACCGGCCGTATGCGCGGCGCTCGATATTCAGCGCCGCATCCTGTGCTGCCTCATCGTCCGTAAAGAAGGTAAAGCCTTGAGGCTTCCTGCGCATTGGCGTCCACTTGAGATCGCGAACGCTCAGCGCCTGGACACTTCCAACCGTTGTCAGCGCAGAGCCTGCCTGGGACTGCCAAGTCCTTTCAATCAAGGCCGTGGCCAGCACCTGTGCTTCGACGGGGTCAGCCGCCCGCACGTCCCGCGTGGCATAGAAGCCTAGATATTCTTCGTCGGCATCCAGACCCTCTCCCTGAAGGAGAACGCGGAACTGCGATGAATGGGCGGGCCGAAACATGAGGCGAGCCTGATGAAAATCCTGGAGCTCCGCAACAAGGCTGTAGCAATCAGACCTAACCCACGCCCGCCAGCCGGGTCAGTTCGGCGACGTGGGTCTTGAAGGCGGTGCGGCCGGCGGCGGTCAGGCTCAGCCAGGTGCGCTGGCGGCCTCCGGCCGTGGCCTTGGAGACGGCGACATAGCCCGCCTCCTCCAGCTGTTTGACATGTTTGGACATGACCGAGTCGGACACGGCGATGGCGTCGCGGACCATGGCGAACTCGGCGTCGTCGACGCTGGACAGGATGGCGCAGATCTGGAGTCGGCCGGGGGCATGGATGACAGGGTCGAAGACGGGCGGCGGGATCACCGGACCTCCTCCGACATCTCCTTGCGCCACACCCGCATCCACAGACGGCCGGCCAGCGCCGCTCCGATCCAGCCGATCCCGCCGGAGACCAGGAACAGCCACCACGGCCCGGCGTATTTGCCGTAGAGCGACAGCCCCATGAGGGCGAGGAACAGGGCTAGCAGGCCGAACGCCACCCAGCGGGCGCGTTTCGGCGCATAGCCGTTGACCCACCAGCCGACCCGATTGCGCCACCAGGCGACCATCAGGGCCAGACTGCCGAGGGCGATCGGCAGGACAATGAACGACCAGGGACTGGGCATCCCCTGCCCCGCCACCAGCAGACCGCACACGCCGCCGTAGGCGATGTCATAGCCGACGGGATAGTCGGCGTTGCGCACTACGCTGCTGCGCGCGGTCTGGATCTGGGCGAGGGCGTCTTTCGGATCGGGTTGGTTCGTCATGGCGACATCTCACTTTCCAATACGGAAAGAGTAGCGTCAGTTTCCAGATTGGCAAGTGATGATTTTCCAGATTGGAAAATCAGCTCTCCAGCGCCCGGAACCACCGGTCCAGCAGGACGGCCTCGTCGCGGCGGGCGGCGGTACGGGCCTCGGCCTCGGCGTCCACGCCCCACTGGCTTTCCTGATGGGCCTCGTCGAGGCGGGACAGGTCGAAGGCTGCCTCGCCGGTCAGGGCACCGCGCTGGACCGCCAGCCCCAGCACCGCCGAGCCCAGCAGGGGCACGGCCGTCGCCAGACCGGTCAAGGCGAAGACGTCCAGTTCCAGCGCCAGGGCCTTGACCCGCGCCAGCGACGCCGGGTTCTGGGCCCGGTGAATCAGGCCATAGGCCACCGTCAGTTCGACGCCCAAACCGGCGGCCCAGTCGCGCCACGGCGCCCATTCCCGCGCCTGACGCTCGACCAGGGGCGTCGGGTGTTCGGCCGGATAGCAGAGGGCGTCCGACCCGGCGTAGGCGGCGATCTCGTCGGCCACGGCTTCGCGCGCCTGTTCGATGCGGTCGATGGCGGTGGCGGCCAGACGGGTGGCGGGCATGGCGGCCGGGATCAGGAACTCGCCCTGGGCCGCCCATTCATCGGCGACCAGACGGGCGGCGGCCTCGGTCGGCAGATCATAGGGGACGCCGCCCGGCGTCTTGGGCGCGCGACCGTCCAGCAGGACGCGCCAGGCTTCCGTAGAATCGACGCCCTCCACCTGACCGACGTCGGCGACCTTCCAGAACCGCTTCAGCCGGTCCTCCGATTCGCGGAAACCCTTGCGGGCGGCGACCATGGGGTCGAGGGGCGGGATATGGCTCATGACGGCTCCAGAACGCCGCGGCTGTCGGCGAAGTTCGCCAGGGCGCCGTCCAGATCGGGGAAGTCGAGGGCGACATGGCGCACGCCCTCGGCGCGCTGTTCCTCGACGGTGTGAAAGCCCCAGCTGACGCCGACGGCGGCGATGCCGGCGTTGCGGGCCATGCGGGCGTCGTGGGCGGTGTCGCCGATCATCACAGCCTGTTCAGGCCGGGCGTCGCAGGCCCTGAGCGCGGCGAACAGCATGGAGGGGTCCGGCTTGCCCGGGCCGTCGTCGGCGCAGTGGCTGGAGATGAACAGATCGGCCCAGCCCTCGCGGGCCAGGTTGCGGGTTACTCCCTTGCGGTTCTGGCCGGTGGCGAGGGCCAGCCGCCAGCCGTCGCGGTGCAGCCGGCGCAGATGGTCCAGCGCCCCCTCGTACAGCGGCTCCTGATAGCCCTCGGCGTGCATGCGGGCGAAGCTGGCGCGGAAACCGGCGACGAAGGCGGCCAGGGTCGGCGCGTCCAGATCGGGCTCCAGCGCCCGCATCGCCTCGTCGAGCGACAGGCCGACGATCTTGCGGACCCGGTCGTATTCGGGCTCGGGCGCGCCGATGTCGCGCGCCGCCTCGGTCGCCGCTCGGAAGATGGAGGCGCGGCTGTCGGCCAGGGTGCCGTCGATATCGAAGATGGCGAGGGGTCTCAACGGATCCTCTTCACCCCCGCGAAGGGATCGTGGTCCGCCTCTCGCTCATCGAAGCCGAAGTGGTTGAAACCGGCCTTCATCTCAGGGCTCAGCGGCGCCTCGACGGTCAGCTTGCCGCCGCCGGGGTGGTCGAGTTCGATGCGGCGGGCGTGGAGTTGGAGCTTCAGGACGCCGCTGAGCTCGCGCGATTTTTCATCGTCATATTTCGGATCTCCCAGAATGGGATGGCCGATGCCCTTCATGTGGGCTCTCAACTGATGGGTGCGGCCGGTGAAGGGACGCAGGGCCATCCATGACGCCTTCTGGCCCGCATGGCTGATCAGGGCGTAGGCGGTTTCGGCGGGCTCTGCGCCTTTCTCCTTGGGGTCGGCCAGGCGCATGATCTCGAAGTCGTTGATGCCCGACTTCTTCAGCGCCATGTCGATCTGGCCCGAGGTCGGCTTGGGCAGGCCCTGGACGATGGCCCAGTAGGTCTTCTTCGCCTGGCGCCGGGCGAAGGCGCCCGCAAGTCTCTTGGCCGCCTCCGGCCCTTTGCCGAGCAACAGAACGCCGGAGGTGTCGCGGTCGAGGCGGTGAACCAGACGCGGCCGCTCCAGACCTTCTCCCCAGGCAGAAAGCAGACGGTCCACGTGGCGGCTGGTCTTCGTGCCGCCCTGCACGGCCAGGCCGTGCGGCTTGTTCAGGGCGATGACGAGGTCGTCCTCGAACAGGACCAGGGACTTGGCGAAGGCGATGTCGCGCTCGCTCAGGGTATGAGGATCGCCCGCTTGACGCGAGGTGTCGTCGGGGATGGGCGGCACGCGGACGGCGGCCCCGGCGGTCAGACGGCCTTCGGGCTTGATCCGGGCGCCGTCGACGCGGATCTGGCCGCTGCGGGCCATCTTCTGGACCTGGATGTTGGACAGGTGCGGCCAGCGGCGGCGGAACCAGCGATCCAGTCGGATGCCGTCCTCAGCCTCCGCGACATAGATCGTCTGGACCTGACGGACCGGTGCGTCGTTTGCGGATTTGGCGTCGTCGCTCATGCGTCGGCTCCGAACAGACGGCGCGCGACCATCAGGCCAATGAACAGGGCCGCGATCGCGAAGACAACCGAGACGCCGACATAGGCGGCGGCCGGGCCATAGCGACCGCGCTCCATCATCAGCGCCGTCTCCAGCGAGAAGGCCGAGAAGGTGGTGAAGCCACCCAGAACGCCCACGGCCGCGAACAACCGCACCTGTTCCTGATCCGCCCCGCCGCGATGGGCGAGCCAGCCGGTCAGCAGCCCCATCAACAGGCCGCCGAGGACATTGGCGGTCAGCGTCGCCCACGGCCAGGCGGCGCCTGGGATCAGCCGGCCGAAGCCTACGCCGAGCCCATAGCGGGCCGAAGCCCCGATCGCGCCGCCGAGGGCGACCAGAAGGATGCGTGTCATGCGGGCCTCATACAGGGATCGGGCGATCTTTGCCAAAGCCCGTTCGGCTCGCCTTTTGAGCGAACAGGGGGCGACGAGCCGCCGTATTCGGGCAATATGGTGATGAACGAACTCCGGGGGGCCGCTACGCCCATGTCGCACGACCACTCGAACGACCCGCATGCAGCGGCGGCCGGGGCCAGTCCCTATCCGCCGTCCCCGTTCGACTCCCATCCCGTCCCCGCCGCCGCGCCGGATCCACATGCATCGACTGCTGCGCCCGTCGCCGCGCCAGCCGGCCACTATCACCATGCGGCAGAGGCCCCGCCGCCCGGCGCGGCCGATCTCGCGGACCGCCCGGTCCCCGCCGCGATCCCAGACGCCCCCACCGCCCTTCGTGCGGCGGACGGCATTCTGCGACCGATCCAGGACGCCGAGGTCTTTTCCCATGAGCCGGCGGCGATTCAGGCGGTTTCGCGCCACATCAACGAGTATTTCAACCAGCCGCTGGACCTGTTCCCCTTCTGGGAGACCGAGAGCAAGCCGGACCGGTTCCACGTCCTGTTCGCGCGACAGATCGAAGAGCGGTTTCCCGTCGATCACGACCTGCGTGCGCACATCCACGCCTATGGCCGCCGGGTGTTTCGGGCCCTGTGCGTGCATGTCGGCGTCAAGCGATTGTGCCAGGCCCTGGCGCTGATCGCCTTCACCATCCTGGCGACCCTGGGACCGACCTGGTTCAGCCAGTGGACGGGCGCCCTGACCACCGGCGCCGCTGTCGCCGCTGGGGCCATGCTGGCGGTGCTGGGCCTGTACTGGGGCGTCCAGTCCATCCTGTTCGTCCAGTACCGGTTCCGGCTGGAGAACGACTCCTACAGCCTGTCCCGCGAGATCGTTCAGCGGACGCGCGAACTGCAGAACCTGTTCACCAGCGCCCGCGCCATGGCGGATCAGGCCGAGACCCACTACCAGATGGACGGCAAGGGCTGGGGCCGTCGCGCTCATTATCTGACCCGCCTGACCATGTGGATGGGGGCGCGGATGGAGTATCTGGAGAAATACGTCCAGATGGAGCTGTGGCGCGTGCGGCGCGAGCGGTACTGGATGCGGTGGTTCGCCCGGTTCGTTACCCCCCTCGTCTTCATCGTCTGGGGTCTTCTGTTCGCGCTGGAGCCGGCGCCGGCCGAGGCGGCGTGGTTCCGGGGGTTGCAGGCCCTGGCCGGGCTGCTGGGCGTGGTCGTCAGCCTGGCCTCCTACTTCTTCTGGCAGACGCCGCCGCAGGCGATCCAGGCCAAGCTTGGAGTGGACGGCTGGGTCCGCTACGCCTCGCTGGACGTGGACGACGCCGTGGCCGATCAGGTCCGCCGCGACAAGGAACGGCTGGTCGAGTACCGCGCCCTGACCCGGGGCCGTTGATCGGCCGTCAGTACCGCGGCCCGGCCAGCGCCCCGGCGACCTGGCGGGCGTCGTAGGCCTCGGCTGCGTCGGGTCGGGCGCCCCGTCCGAGACGAACCTCGAGCACAGTCGAGGTCGGAGTCGGGCCGCTGAAGTTCAACCCGACGCCGACGCCCGTGCCCGAAGTGCGCCATCCGCCGTAGTTGGAAGAACCATAGCCCACCGAGACGCTGGGCCTAAAGCCGCCGGCGCTATCCGGACGGCCGTCGACATAGCGTTGAGTGACCTGGAACCAGTCATAGCCTTCGCTGAGCGTCAGTTCGGCGGCGCGGCGCAGGGCCAGGTCGGCGACAGGCCCCGGCGCGCCGACGCCGTTGTAGGTAACCCGCCAGCGGTCACGCTCGATCCGCTGTTCGGAATATCCCTGACCGCCGGGACCGCCCTGCGGGCCGTAGGGGGCCAGACTGGCGCAGCCGCCGAGGATCAGACCGGTCGCCAGCAGGGCAGGCAGAAAGCGTCGCATGTGTCGCTCCTCTCCCTTCAGGAACCGCTGCGCCCGGGCGCGGTTCCCGGCAAGCCCTTGTCCACCCCTATGGCCTGGGCCAGATCGGCGAAGTCGTCGGGCGGCGGGGCCTCGAGGGTGACGCGTCCGCCGTCCGGATGCGGAAAGGCCAGACGCACGGCATGCAGCATCAGCCGTGAGGCCCTATGTCCACCCGCCGTGAGAGCGCCGCCGTA
Organism: Brevundimonas sp. VNH65; assembly: GCF_049445955.1. Lineage (NCBI taxonomy): Bacteria > Pseudomonadati > Pseudomonadota > Alphaproteobacteria > Caulobacterales > Caulobacteraceae > Brevundimonas > Brevundimonas sp. VNH65. The sequence continues at coordinate 224,344 of NZ_JBMSDX010000003.1, forward strand.
GCGGACGTCGCCGACCAACGGCCGGCCGATGTGGGCCATATGAACCCGCAGTTGATGCATCCGCCCGGTCAGGGGCTCCAACTCGACCAGGGCGCCGTCGTCGGAGGCGGCCAGAGTGCGATAGCGGCTTTCGGAGGCCTGAGCGCCGTCGGCGTCGGCGTCGACCACCCGCATATAGCTTTCGCGGCCGATCTCCTCGCGGCGAAGGGGGGCGTCGATCCGGCCCTGGCGCGGTTCGGGCGGGGCGGACAGGAGAGCCAGGTAGGTCTTCTGGAATTTGCGCGCCTGCAGCGCCTTGCCGAGGAAGCCCGCCGCCGGCTTGGTCCTGGCCGCCAGAATGACGCCGGAGGTGTCCCGATCCAGCCGGTGGACCAGTTCCGGCCGCTTTCCGTTGGAGCGGGCGTAGGCCCACAGCAGATCGTCCAGCGTATGCGCCTGGATGCGTCCGCCCTGGCTGGATAGCCCCGACGGCTTGTTGAAGGCGATCAGGTGCGCGTCCTCATGCACCACCCAAGAGCGGACGGCGGCGATGTCTTCAGGCGTGAGCGGGACGAGCGTGCGTTGGGATTTCATGGCGGTCACCCGTCATCCGGACGATGACGGGCGGCAAAACAGAGTCGAGAGAGTCCAGAGAGTCGGGTCTGACCCCGACCCTCCGGCGCGATCGTCAGCGCAGGACGCCCTTGCCCCGGATCCAGTAGGCGTAGGCGACCTCGACCAGGCACAGGACGAAGATAAAGGCCGAGAACATCAGGCCCGCGCTTCCCATGATCCGCGTCCCGTCGCTGAGGACATAGACATAGGCGCTATAGGCGATGAAGCCGATGAGGCCGGCGACATAGGCGTGAAAGGCGAGCCGACGCCGGAACAACAGCATGAGAGCGCCGAGCAAGCCGGCCCAGACGGCCAGGCCATAGGCGACCGTCGCCCACATCGGCATCGCCTGGACATAGGCGACCTGTTCCATCGTCATCTCGGCGAAATAGGCGGGCGAGCGTGTGACCTGCTGTTGCCAGGACCAGCATCCGATGGCGTTCCACGCCAAAGACAGCACGCCGAACAACCACAGATGCCAGGGCGTCTTCATCCGCATTCTCCCTCCCACGCGTCCGGTCGATTCCGGCGCGCCGCCATTATACCCCAGGTTTGACCGTCGTTCAGATGAAAGACGTCAGCGCAGCACGCCCGCCTTGCGCATCGTCCAGGCGTACCAGGCCAGGAAGACGGCGATGACGACAATGACGTAGGACATATAGCCCATCGCCTGCATGCCTTCCGGCAGGGGCGGCATTGGATTGATGAACTTCTGATAGATCAGGCTGACGACGGCGCCGACGACGGACAAGGCGAAGGCCGTGACCGCCCACCGGCTTCGCATCAGCAGAAGGATCGACCCGGCCACGGCGCCCCACACGCCCAGAATCCAGGGCCCATACATCCAGGTCGGCATAGCCATGAAATAGTCGATCATCGGCTGGGTCATGCCCGCGGACCGCATATAGGTCTCGCCCTGGGTCGTGGTCATGATGAAGTCGAAGCCGCCGAACCCATTCCACAAAAGGCTCAAGCCGCCCACCAGCCACAGATGCCAGGGCGTTTTCGTCGATGCAGCCATAGTTCCCTCCCAGAAACGGTTGAACGGCCAAGCTAGGCCGCAACCTCAGGCTCGACAATGAACGGTGTTAACCTATGTCGTCGGGGTCAGACGCCAGGGCGGATCAGCGCGGTTCCGGCCCGCAAAATATAGGCAACACCGGTTGCCGTCCGGATCGCGCAGCCAGGCCTCGCGCCACAGCCATCGCCGGTCAACGGGGTCATGGTCGAAGGCGATCCCGGCCGCCTTCAGCCGTTCGACCCGCGCATCCAGATCATCGCATTCGAAGTAGACGCCGGTCCCGTTCGGCCGGACCGTGTCGCTGAGGTGGATCGAGAAGGTGGCGCCCTGCCCCTCCGGGGTAGGGCACTGGAAGCGGGCATAGTGGTCGGCCGAAACGATCAGCTCCAATCCCAGCCGCTGATAGAAGTCGCGGCTGCGCCCGATGTCGGAAACCTCGACCGTGATCTGGTTGAGGTTCATTCTCTCCCACCTTCCTCCTGCATCTTCGCCCGCAGCTCAGCCCAATGCTCCAGCCGGGCCTTGATCTTCTCCTCGTGGCCCTCGCCCTTGGGCCTGTAGAAGGTGCGGCGCTCCATTTCGTCGGGGAAGTAGTTAGCGCCGGAAAAGCCGAGTTCGGTGTCGGGGTCGTACTGGTAGCCCTTTCCGTATCCGAGCTGTTTCATCAGCCTGGTCGGGGCGTTGCGGATATGGGCGGGCGGCGTCAGGGAGCCGGTCTCGGCCGCCGCGCGCTTGGCGGCCTTGTAAGCCTCATAGACCCCGACGGACTTGGGCGCCGTGGCCAGGTGAACCACCGCCTGGGCCAGGGCCAGCTCACCCTCGGAACTGCCGAGAAAATCGTAGGTGTCCTTCGCCGCATTGGCGACCAGGATGGACAGGGGGTCGGCCTCGCCGATGTCCTCCACCGCCATCCGCACGATGCGGCGGGCGAGGTAGAGGGGGTCCTCGCCGCCGTTCAGCATCCGCGCCAGCCAGTACAGGGCCGCGTCGGGGTCGGAGCCTCGCACCGACTTATGCAGGGCGGAGATGAGGTTGTAGTGCTCCTCCCGGCTCTTGTCATAGGCGGGGGCGCGACGTTGCAGGGTTCCGGCCAGGCCCTGGACGTCCAGCACCACGCCCTCGGGCAGGGCGAACAGTTGTTCGGTCATGGTGAGCAGATAGCGACCGTCGCCGTCGGCCAGGGCGGTCAGGGCATGGCGCGCCTCGGGCGTCAGGGGCAGATCGCGGCCCTCATGCGCTTCGGCCCGGCCCAGAAGCTGGTCCAGTCCGGCGTCGTCGAGGCGTTTCAGCACGAAGACCTGGGAGCGCGACAGAAGGGCGCCGTTCAGCTCGAACGACGGGTTCTCGGTCGTGGCGCCGACCAGGGTGACCACCCCCTCCTCCACGAACGGCAGGAAGCCGTCCTGCTGGGCGCGGTTGAAGCGGTGGATTTCGTCGACGAACAGCAGGGTCGACTGGCCCGCCGCGCGGCGGACGCGGGCCTGTTCGAACGCCTTCTTCAGGTCGGCCACGCCCGAGAAGACCGCCGAAATCTGCTGGTACTGATAGCCGGCGGCGCGGGCCAGAAGTCGGGCGATCGTAGTTTTGCCCGTGCCCGGCGGCCCCCACAAAATCATCGAGCCCAGACGCCCAGCCTCGACCATGCGGCGAATCGGGCCGCCCTCGCCCAGCAGGTGATCCTGACCGACGACGTCCTCCAGACGCGTCGGCCGCAGCCGGTCGGCCAGGGGCGCGCCATCCTGAGACTCGGGGGGCGGCAGAACGCCGGAGGCTTCGAACAGATCGCTCATGCGGATCCATATGCTCCCTTCCCCCTTGATGGGGAAAGGGCCGGGGTTGGGGGTGAAGGCGCCGGACGTCGTTTCATCGGCGGCGGCGCCGGTTCCGACCGCTGTCACCCCCATCCCAACCCTTCCCCCGTCAAGGGGGAAGGGCTTAAATATGCGAAACGGAGAGACCGCATGGCCGTCGATCATGAGACGCAGGGACCGACCGGCGGGGTGACGCCGCATCTGGTCATTCCCTCTCGAGGCGGACAGGCGGCGCTGGAGTTCTACACCCGCGCGTTCGGAGCCGAGGTGCTGGACCAGAAGCTGGCCGAGGACGGCGAGCGACTGATGCACGCGCACCTGAAGATCAACGGCGCCAGCGTCATGTTGCATGACGAGTTTCCCGAGTATGGCCATGACGCCGACATCCGTCCGCAGGGCGTGACCCTTCACCTGCAGGTCGACGACGCCGACGCCTGGTGGGAGCGGGCGATGCTGAATGCCGCCATTCCCGTCCTGCCGATGGCCGACCAGTTCTGGGGCGACCGCTATGGCCAGTTGCGCGACCCGTTCGGCCACAGCTGGTCGATCGGATCGCCGATCAAGGGCTGAGGACGATGAGCGACTATGTTCCTCCCGATCCGCCGGTCGTTCCCCATCTGATGGTTCATGACGGCCCGGGGGCCATCGACTGGTACGGGCGGGCGTTCGGGACCGAGGTTCTGCTACGCCACGACGAGGCCGATGGACGGGTCGGCCATGCTGCACTGGCGATCAACGGCGGCGGCGTCCTCTATCTGGCCGACGAGTTTCCGGAAGTGCAGGACCGTGTCGGGGCACGGTCGCCGCGCGCGCTGGGCTCGACGTCCGTCGGCCTGTCGATGGCCGTCGACGACGTGGACGCCTGGGTCGCCCGGGCGGCCGCCGAGGGGGCAGTCGTCATACGCGCCGCCGCTGACGAGCCCTTCGGTCGCATAGCCAAGCTGACCGACCCCTTCGGACATGTCTGGTCGATCCTCGGGCCGCGATTGAAGGACTAGCGCCCCGCATCACCCCCAAGCCGGCGGCGATTAACGGATCACGCCCGTCAGCTGACGGCCGTTCCGCTGGATCGTCAGCCGCGCAGGCGCCGACAGGTTCAGGGCCTGGACCGAGCCGATCGGCCGGCCGTTCAAGGCCACCAGAACATCCTTCTCCTGCAGGCCCCATCGCGACGCGCGGCCGCCCGCCTCGGCGACTGTGAAGACCTTGGCGAAGGCGTCGCCCGCGAGACTGTCGGCCTCGGATGGGGACAAGGTCGTGAGCCGGAGCCCTTGCAGCGGGCCGCTGGACACCACGATGGCCGGACCGGCGGAGGTGGGCAGGGTCTGGACCCGGCTGTTCAACGTCACCGTGCGACCGTCGCGCAGCACCTCCAGCCGGGCCGTGTCATTGGCCGACATGGTGCCGACGCGGAAGTTCAGTCCGCCCTGATCGTTCACCTCCTGCCCGTTGACGGACACGATGACGTCGCCGTCCTGGAGGCCCGCCCGGGCGCCGGGGCCGCCCGGATAGATTTCATTGACGATCACGCCGCGCGGCCGCTCCATGCCCAGGCTGCGGGCGATGTCGGAGGTCACGGTCTGACCCTTCACCCCCAGCCACAGCCGCGCCACGGAGGTCGCGCCGCCGAGGGCGGAATCGACCACCCGTTTGACCATCTGGGCCGGAACGGCGAAGCCGACGCCCGCCGAGGAGCCGCTACGCGAGAAGATGGCGGTGTTGATGCCGATGACGTCGCCGTCCATATCGACCAGCGGCCCCCCCGAATTGCCCGGATTGATCGCCGCGTCGGTCTGGATGAAGGAACCGCTGTCCGAAATGCCCGTCTCGGTCCGGTTCAAGGCCGAGATGATGCCGTTGGTCACCGTCTGGCCCACGCCGAACGGATTGCCGATGGCCAGGACCAGGTCGCCGACCTGAAGGTCCTCCTGGGCGTCAATGGCCAGGACCGGCAGGGCCTCGTTGACGTCGTCCAGCTTCAGCACGGCGATGTCGCTGCGTTCGTCGGCCAGCAGGACGGTGGCGGGAAACTCGCGCCGGTCGTTCAGGACCACGCGGATCTGCTGGGCGTTGGCGATGACGTGGTTGTTGGTCACCACGATGCCGTCCGAGCGAACGATGACGCCCGATCCGGCCGATTCAGCGACCCGGTTGCTGGGCATGCCGCCGCCGAACATGCCCCAGAAGGGGTCCTGAACGCGCTGGACCGTGCGGGCCGAGATGTTGACGACGGCCGGGGCCGCGCGGCTGACCACCGGCGCGAAACTGGCCTTCACCGCGCTGGCGTCGCGCGGAACCTCCCGGTCGGTCGGCTGGGCGAAGACGCCTTCCTGGGCGCGGCTGTCGTTGGCGTTGCCGCAGGCGGCCAGAAGAACGGCGACGGCGGCGAGGACGGTGGAGCGTTTCATCAGGTCTCGGAGATCAGTCACTTCGGTCACGCTTGGGATCATGCCCAGTATCTGGTCGGCATTTCGGCCGGATCAAGGCGTCGCTGATGTCGCGGTCTCACCCCGGGCCACGATCACGGCGATGACGGCCGCCACGGCCAGGACCGCAGCGGCGATCAGGAAGCTGACGCCCGAACGCCAGGGCGCGACGTCCTCGCCCGCCGTCAGGGTGTAGACCCAGCCGAAGAACAGCGGCGAGGCGACCCCGGCGATCGAGGCGACGCTCATGGTCGCGCCCTGAAGCTGGCCCTGTTCGTCCTCGCCGACGCGGCGGGTCATCAGCGATTGCAGGGTCGGCATGGCCAGACCCCACATGGCGTTGGGCAGCATGGCCAAACAGAACCAGAGACCGGACGGCGCCCACCCCATCATCGCGATGCCGACCGTGCCTCCGATCAGGCCCACGACCATGGTCCGCCGGTCGCCGAGCGCCTTGACCGTCGGGCCGACGACCAGGCCCTGCATGACCATGTCCAGCACGCCGACGGCGGCCAGAAGCAGGCCGACCTGCAACGGGCCCCAGCCGTATCGGTGTCCGGCATACAGCACGAAGACGACCGAAAAGACGTGGTGGGCGAAGTGCAGCAGGAAGGTCACCCCCGCCAGGCCGGTCAGTTCGCGGTGGCGCAGCAGCAGCACCATGGCGCCGACGGGATTGGCGCGCCGCCAGCTAAATCTCATGCGATTCTCGGGCGCCAGGCTCTCGGGCAGGACCAGCAGTCCGTAGAGGAAGGCCACGCCTGACATGACCGCCGCCGTCCAGAACGGCAGGCGCGGATCGATGTCGCCCAGCACGCCGCCCATGGCCGGCCCGAGCACAAACCCGGCCGAGAACGCCGCGCCCACCAGACCATAGGCCCGCGCCCGCCCCTCGGCCGGCGTCACATCGGCCATATAGGCGTAGATGGTGGTGAAGCTGGACGAGGTGACGCCCGCCAGGATTCGCCCCAGCGCCAGCCACCACAGGTTGGGCGCCACGGCCATCAGCACATAGTCGGCCGCCAGCCCGGCGCAGCTGAGCAGGATCACCGGCCGACGGCCGTACTGGTCCGACAGACTGCCGATGATCGGCGAGGCGACGAACTGCATGCCGGCCCACAGGGCGACGAACAGGCCGTTGATGGCGCCCGCTCTGGCGTTCGACCCCACGAACTGCTCGATCAGCGACGGCAGCACGGGGATGACGATCCCCATGGCCATGATGTCGAGCATGGCCGTGACCAGGATGAAGCCCAGGGCGGCGCGATGCGAGCGGAGGTTGAGCAGGGGCATGGTCCGGCGCTCTTAGCCGAGCGTAGCGGCAATCACCATCAGCGCCCGGTCACCACCTGCGTATCCTCGCGGCGACCGTCGCCGGCGGGAACGGCGAGGCCCATCAAGCGGCCGATCAGGGGCTGGACGTCGACGCTGTCGAGGTCGCGCAGGATCCGCCCGCGCGCCACGCCGGGGCCATGGGCGACGAACAGGGCCTGCATCTCGCGCGCGGCGTTGTCATAGCCGTGGGCGCCGCCGCTGCGCGTCACCTCGCGACCCGGGGCGGAGAAGAGCCAGCCCACGTCGGCGGCGCAGACGATGGCCGGAACCCGGGGATTGGAGCCCAGAACGAGGCGCGAGGGGATGGTCGCCTTCGTCCAGCATTCGCCATGGGCGTGACGACGCGCCAGGGCGGCCTCGACCTCGGCCTCGCGGCCCGGCTTCGGATTCAGGAAGACGGCGGCGCCGCTGTAGAGGACGTCGATCGCCTCCGGATCGACCAGGTCGCCCAGGCGCATGACCCGATCCGGCGAGGTCGCGGCCATGCCATGGTCGGAGGCGATGATCAGGACGGTCTCATCGTCCAGGCCGCGCGCCTTCAGCCCATCGATCAACCGGGCCAGGGAGGCGTCCACCTCGGCCATGGCCGCGTTGGTCTCGGCGCCGTCCGGACCATGGTTGTGGCCGGCGGTGTCGACAATGTCGAAGTACAGGGTGGCGAAATCCGGCCGGGGCGAGGCGTCCATCCAGGCCAGGATCTGGTCGACACGCGCATCGCCTTCGACGGCCTTGTCGTAGGGACGCCAGTAGCGGGGACGCACCCCGTCGTGCTCGGTCTCCGAGCCCGGCCAGAACATGGTGGCCGAGGTCCGTCCGGCCTTTTCGACGGTGATCCAGATCGGCTCGGCCTGGTTCCACCAGCCGGGCTCGGTCTTGGCCATGGAGAACCGACCGAGTTCGGCGTCGATGAAGCTGTTGCCGACGATGCCGTGGTGGTCGGGGTGCCGTCCGGTGACCAGGGTGTAGTGGTTGGGGAAGGTCACGCTGGGGAACGAGGGCCGCATCGGGCCCGACGCCCCTTCGGCCGCCAGGCGCGACAGGGTCGGCGTCACGCCGCGTTCCAGATAGTCCCAGCGGAAGCCGTCGATCGACACCAGGATCACCCGCTTCAGTTCCGAGCGCGAGGCCCCCTGCCCGTCCAGAGACCCCTGGCCGCCCAGGCCGGCGCAGGCTGTGGCGGCCAGTCCGAGGACGGTCAGCGTCAGGATCGAAAGCAGGCGAGCGAACATGGGGGCTCCGGTCAGACGGGTCTCAATCATTGCCTAAGCTTAATCCGCGACAGGCGCGCGACGCCTTGCCGGATCGGATCGGCCACGCCAAGGTCGCCTCATGAGCGCCGTTATCGAAACCCGCGACCTGACCAAGACCTATGGCGCCGTGCGCGCGCTGGACGGTCTGTCCCTGTCGATCCCCAGGGGCGGGGTGTATGGCGTGCTGGGGCCGAACGGCGCCGGCAAGTCGACCCTGTTCCGCACCCTGCTGGGCCTGATCCGGCCGACCTCGGGCGCGGCCATGGTGATGGGCGGCCATGTCGGCGACGTCGCCGCCACCCGACGCATGGGTTCGATGATCGAGACCCCGCGATTCCCGCCGTACATGACCGCGCGACAGGTCCTGACCTGGCTGTCGATCGCCCACGGGCAGAAGGCGGACGCCGCCAGGGTGTCGCGCTGGCTGGAGCGGGTCGGCCTGGCCGACGCCGCCGACCGCAAGGTGCGCGGCTTCTCCGTCGGCATGATGCAGCGGCTGGGCGTGGCCATCGCCCTGATCACCGAGCCGGAACTTATCATCCTGGATGAGCCGACCAGCGGCATGGACCCGCCCGGCATCCAGGAGATGCGCGCCCTGATCCGGTCCCTGGCCGACACCGACGGCCTGACGGTCGTCCTCGCCAGCCACCAGTTGCTGGAGGTGCAGCGCGTCTGCGACCGTGTGGCCATCCTGAACAAGGGCCGGCTGGTGCGCGAAGGCGCGGTCAGCGAACTGACCTCGACCGGCGAACGCCTGCGCCTGAACGTCAGCCCCCTGGCCACGGCCATGGGCGTGCTGGGCGAAAAGGGGACGCTGGAAGGCGACGCCGTCGTCGCCGCGATCAAGCGGCCCGAGGCCCCGGCCCTGATCCGCGCCCTGGTCGAAAAGGGCGTCGAGATCACCGAGGCGCGCTGGATCGGCGCGGACCTGGAAAGCGTGTTCATGACCGAAACCGGCGTCGTCCAGACGCCCGAAGCCGTGATCTGAGAGGGCCCGACCCCATGCTGGCCGACGCCGTCGTCTCCGAATCCTATCGCTTCCTCCGCAACCGCGCGGCGGTCTTCTGGTCCACGCTGTTCGTGCCCGTGCTCGGCCTCGCCATGGCCGTGGCCAGCCACTATTTCCTCAAGCAGAAGATGGGCGAACTGAAGGACGCCAAGCTTCCGCCCGAGCTGCTTCAGGTGGGCGGGCCGCTGGACCTGGGCCTGGCCCTGGTGGAACTGGCCGGCAAGGCGGCCAATCCGATGCTGATCCTGTTCGTCCTGATCGGGGCCGCGACCCTGTACGCCGGCGACTACCGCTGGGAGACCTGGCGGCTGATTTCGGCGCGCAACACCCGCTTCAACCTGGTCCTCGGCAAGGTCGGCGTGGCCAAGCTGCTGAGCCTTGTCGCCGTCCTCCTGCTGCTCGCCTTCGGCTTCATCGGCGAACTGGCCAAGGGCGCCATCTTCGAGCGGTCCTACGCCTTCACCTTCGGCGGCGAGGAGGCGGGCACGTTCATCCTGTCCCTGCTGGTCTCCTATGTGCGGGTCGTCCAGGTGACCCTGATCGGCCTGCTGGCGGCGGTGTTCACCCGCTCGCTCCTGGCGGCCCTGTTCACTCCGCTGGCGGTGTCCATCGGCCAGTTCTTCCTGGCGGTCCTGATCATGCCCCAGATCGGCTGGGACGCCTCTGACTGGTACGCCCAGGCGCTGGCGCCCAATCTGGCGGCCGAAACCCTGCTGGGCTTCATCAACGGCAATCCCGGCGGCCCAACCGTCGCCACGGCCTGGCTGGCCGGGGCCAGCCTGGTCGGCTGGTGCCTGATCCCCCTGGGCCTGTCCCTGTGGTGGTTCCAGCGGCAGGACCTGTCGAAGGAGTAGCGGCGAACCGGGCGTCGCGCACAGTCTCCCCCGCCCCTCTCGTCACCCTCCGCCACGTGCCGAGGGCCCATGGGTCGGCCCGCCCGGACGATGGGGCGGGCGTCCGCGCGCCGCCCTGGCCGTTCGGATCGCGGCCAGCATGGGCCCTCGGCACGTGGCCGAGGGTGACGAGTGTTTGGGATTTGGAGCGGCCGGCCCCCTCCACCGCTTCGCGGCCGAGGCGGCGAGGTCCGTGTGAACAGACCCCGCCCCCGCTGTCTCGCCTCCACCGCCCGCAGGTCGCCGGCCGACGGCCCTCCCGTGCGGTGAAGCGGGGGTATTATGGGGCAGGTTTCACCTGCGCCCGGAAGCGGGCCGCAAGTTTCGGGGAAAGCTGAGGGATTACAGCGGTCGGGGGTGTTGAAGCGTGATGGATGACCGCTCTCTGCCAGACGCCTCCCTCTCCCGGTTGGGAGAGGGATTGAGCGCACGGCGGCGGAGCCGTCGTCCTGGCGCTCAAGGGTGAGGGGACAATCGTTGAAGTCGGCGTGAGCCGTGTCGCGGGCGGTGCGACGGCTTGCGCCGACGTCGAGACCGTCCCCTCATCCGTCTCGCTACGCGAGCCACCTTCTCCCAACAGGGAGAAGGGAAGTGTGTTGCGAGCCACTGCCGGTCGAGGGAGGGTAGCTGAGAGCGTCCGAGATGGGTCGATTCGCGACCAGACCCGACCACGCAAAAGGGGCGGCCGGATGGCTCCGACCGCCCCTTGGGAAGGCGTCAACCTGACGGGTCGGCTTATTCGTCGCCGGCGTCGAAGGTCTGGACCGGACCGGAGTCCAGGCCCTTGGCGTCGACGTCGCGGTCGACGAACTCGATCACGGCCATCGGGGCGTTGTCGCCGTGGCGGTAGCCGGCCTTCATGATGCGGATGTAGCCGCCGTTCCGGGCCGTGTAGCGCGGCGCCAGGGTGTCGAACAGCTTGCCGACCTGGGTCACGTCACGGACCTGGCTGATGGCCTGACGACGGGCGTGCAGGTCGCCCTTCTTGCCGAGCGTGACCAGCTTTTCGACGAAGGGACGCAGTTCCTTCGCCTTGGGCAGGGTGGTCGTGATCTGCTCGTGCTTGATCAGCGACGCGGCCATGTTGGCGAACATGGCGGTGCGGTGGCTGGCCGTACGGCCGAGCTTGCGATGGGCGGCGCCGTGGCGCATCGGGGTCTCTCCTACTCCGGCTCCGGTATCCCCTGACGGGGACCTTGAACCGCATTCTTTCTAACCGCCCCGACTTTCTCCCGACGGGAGATGGGCGGAGGGTTGAACTCAGATCTGGTCGTCGAACTTCTTGGCCAGGTCTTCGATGTTTTCCGGCGGCCAGTTCGGCACATCCATGCCGAGCGACAGGCCCATGCTCGTCAGAACTTCCTTGATCTCGTTCAGCGACTTGCGGCCGAAGTTCGGGGTGCGAAGCATTTCGCCCTCGGTCTTCTGGATCAGGTCGCCGATGTAGACGATGTTGTCGTTCTTCAGGCAGTTGGCCGAACGGACCGAAAGCTCCAGCTCGTCGACCTTCTTCAGCAGGGCCGGGTTGAAGGGCAGGTCGGGCTTGCCGTCGGCGGCCTCGACAGCCTTCTTGGGCTCTTCGAAGGTGATGAAGATCTGCAGTTGGTCTTGCAGGATGCGCGAGGCGTAGGCCACGGCGTCGACCGGCGAGACGGCGCCGTTGGTTTCGACTTCCAGCACCAGCTTGTCATAGTCCAGCGACTGGCCCTGACGCGTCGGCTCGACGCGATAGGCGACGCGCTTGACCGGCGAATACAGGGCGTCGACGGCGATCAGGCCGATCGGGGCGTCTTCCGGACGGTTGAACTCCGAGGCGACATAGCCCTTGCCGTTCTGGACGGTCAGTTCCATGCGCACCGAAGCGCCGTCGTCGAGGGTGCAGATGACGTGATCGGGGTTCAGGACCTCGATGTCGGCCGGAACGTCGATCTGGCCGGCGGTCACCTGGCCGGGGCCGGTGGCGCGCAGGGTCATGCGCTTGGGACCCTCGGCGTGCATGCGCAGGGCCAGTTGCTTGATGTTGAGGACGATGTCGACCACGTCTTCGCGCACGCCTTCCAGCGACGAGAATTCATGGACCACGCCGTCGATCTGGATGGCGGTCACCGCCGCGCCTTGCAGCGACGACAGCAGCACGCGGCGCAGGGCGTTGCCGAGCGTCACGCCGAAGCCGCGTTCCAGCGGCTCGGCCACCAGACGGGCCTTGCGCTGGGGGTCGGAGCCGAGCTCGACCTGCGGCTTCTCGGGACGGATCAGCTCTTGCCAGTTACGTTCGATCATAGGTGTCCCTCGAAACGGGTTTCGCTGGCTCCTCTCACCTCGTCAGGGAGGCGGAGCCGGCGGAGATGGGAGGCGGGCGGCGAACGAAGCTTAGACGCGACGGCGTTTCGGCGGACGGCAACCGTTGTGCGGCATCGGGGTGACGTCGCGGATGGTGGTGATGGTCATGCCGACGGCCTGCAGGGCGCGCAGGGCCGACTCACGGCCGGAACCGGGACCCGAGACGTTGACTTCCAGCGTCTTGACGCCGTGCTCGGCCGCCTTCTTGCCGGCGTCCTCGGCCGCCATCTGGGCGGCGTACGGGGTCGACTTGCGCGAGCCCTTGAAGCCCATGTGACCGGCCGACGACCAGGAAATCGCATTTCCTTGCGCGTCGGTGATGGTGATCATGGTGTTGTTGAACGACGCGTTCACGTGAGCGACGCCCGACGTGATGTTCTTGCGCTCGCGCTTTTTGACGCGACCCTGTTCCTTGGCCATCGGTTCGGCTCTCTCTTACTTCTTCTTGCCGGCGATCGGCTTGGCCGGACCCTTGCGGGTGCGAGCGTTGGTGTGGGTGCGCTGGCCGCGGACCGGCAGGCCCTTGCGGTGACGCAGGCCGCGGTAGCAGGCCAGGTCCATCAGACGCTTGATGTTCATCGACGTCTCGCGGCGCAGGTCGCCCTCGACGGTGTGATCCTTGTCGATGGTCTCGCGGATCTGCAGGACTTCGGCGTCCGTCAGCTGGTTCACGCGGCGGGCCGGCTCGATGCCGACCTTCGCGGTGATCTCTTCGGCCGACTTCGGGCCGATGCCGTGAATGTACTGAAGCGCGATGACGACGCGCTTGTTGGTCGGAATGTTGACGCCAGCGATACGGGCCACGAAAATCTCCAGGTTCGCGTTTACGGACGCAACAAACGCTCCGGTCAACAGACCAGGAGCGCCGACGCCCTTCGCGGGAAGCGCGCCTTATACAGGCGATTCACGATCCGTCAATGCCGGGCGCCGTTCGGCGGGCGCGCGGCGGCTCAGTCGCCCCACCAGTCCTGTTCCGAACCGATCGGACTGCCCGGCGGAATCGGGGCGGCGGCGGCGCGTTGTTCCAGCAGCTGGTCCAGGCGCTCGCGATCCGCCAGCAGGGCGCCGAGGCGGCGGTCGTGGGCGCGCTGGACCGGATCGGCCGCGCGCGAACCGGCCAGGCGGCCGCCCAGTTCAGCCAGCCGCGCCTCGATCACCGCCGCCGAGGTGGAGGACAGCCCCCGATCGCGCAACAGGCCGGCCAGGGTCAGGACATAGCGCGCCTGGACCCGGCGTGCGGGCTCGGCCAGGCGGCCGGCGGCGGGGGCGAAGACGGCGGCGGTCGTGGTCTGCAGCGTCTCGTCCAGCGACAGGGTCGCGGGGTCGCGGCGGGCCTGGTCGGTCAGGCGATTGACGCGCTGGGGCGCGAACAGGGCCTGGAAGGCGGTCTCGGCCGCCGCCTCGACCGCCGCGCCCGGATCGAAGGCCCGCCCGTTCAGGCTGCGGAACACCTCGATGTCGTTCTGGGGGTCGGCGTCGCCGGACTGCTGCGCGGCCAGCAGGGCCAGCAGGGGTTCGGGCAGGTCGAGTTCAGCCGGGGCCAGGGTGGCCAGCAGGCCCTTCAGGGCGGCCCGCTGGGTTTCGGCGGCGACCGGTGTTGCGACCTCGCGCCCGTCGCCGATGACCGAGTAGCCGTAGTCGATGCCGCCGACCAGCTTGGCCACCATGTCCACCTGGTAGCGGTGATACAGATAGATCGGGACCAGACGGCGTCTGAGGTCATTGACCGCCGAACCCTCGGGCAGGCTGTTCAGGCCGAAGCGGTCCAGGGCGATGCGGCGGACGCGCATCAGATGGACCAGTTCCGCGACCGGATCCTCGCCATTGTCCCAGAGGCCGCCCCAGGGCTGGGCGTCGCCGCCGATGCGGGCGTCGGCGTCGGTGACGTAGCGCAGGCGGGCGGCGCCCTCGGCGGCCTTGCGCTCCAGCGTCGCCGCGTCGCCGTCGGCGTAGAGCCAGTCGACGGCGAAATCGTCCCAGTCGCCCATGCCGACGCCATAGGCGTTGGAGAAGTCGAGCTCGCCGTCCGTCACGGCGATCTTCGGCACCGGATAGTCCATGACCGAGCCGTTGCCCTGGGTCGAGGCGGCGAAGTTATGGGCCAGGCCGATGGCGTGGCCGACCTCATGCGCCGACAGCTGGCGGATGCGGGCCAGGGCGATGCGTTGGGGATCATTGACGCCGCCGTCGCCGGTGCGGTCGGCGCCGACCAGACCCTCGAAGATCAGGATGTCCTGGCGGATGCGCAGACTGCCCAGCAGGACCGAGCCCTTGACGATCTCGCCCGTACGCGGATCGGCCACGCTCTGGCCGTAGGACCAGCTGCGGGTGGCGCGGTTGACCCAGTTGATGACGTTGTAGCGGGCGTCCAGCGGATCGACGCCCTCGGGCAGGACCTCGACCTTGAAGGCGTCGATGAAGCCCGCCTTGTCGAAGGCGTCGGCCCACCACAGGGCGCCGTCGACGAGGGCGGACCGGATCGGCTCGGGCGCGGCGCGATCGACGTAGAAGACGATCGGCTTGACCACGGTCGAGCGGGCGGCCGTCGGGTCTGTCTTCTCCAGGCGGAAGCGGTTGGCCCAGCGGCGCACCATGGCCTGATCCAGGGGCGCCGAATAGTCGGTGACGACGGAGGAGAAGCCGCCCGTGCGCGGATCGAAGGCGCGGGGTTCGTAGCCGTCGTCGGGCAGGCGGATGAAGCTGTGGCGCACGGTGAAGGTGGCCAGACGGGGGTCCGGCGCGATCTGGCGCAGTTGGCCGCCGGGCGTATCCACCGCGAAGGTCAGCCGGGCCTCGAGTTCGACATTGTCGGGAAAGGCGCGGGCCTGGGACGGGTCGACCAGGGTCAGGTCGGACTGGACGCGCAGGGTCCCCTGCCCTGACGATTTCAGCTGTTCGGCGATGCCCATGGCGTCGCGGGTCAGGAAGCCGGCGATGTCCACCAGCACCGAGCCGTCGGGCGCCGTGGCGACGACGTCGCCGGCCCAGACGGTCGAACCGACGAAGGCGTCGCGGGCCGCCGCCTGTTCTTCGGGCGAGCCGGCGGGGGCGGCGTATTTGGGGTTCTCGAACTCGGCGACCACCTTCTTGCCGATGCGGCGGAAGGCCAGGATGTTGGTCGCCCCGATCTGGGCCCGGTCCAGACCGGTGACGGAGGAGCCGACGCCGGTGCGCAGCGCCGTGTGGTGGATGACCCGGGCGAGGGTCCCGTCCTCGGCCGCGACCGGAAGCTGGACCAGGACGCGACCGCCCTTCTCGTCGACGAAGATGGGCAGCAGGCCGTCCTGGCGCGCCAAGGGGGCGACGATCTCGGCATAGGGCTTGGGCTCGGGATCGGCGGCCCAGGCCGGGGCGGCGACGCCCGTGAAGGCCAGGGCCAGGACGAGCGCGCTCGCCGTCTGTCGAATCCGTGTCCGCGCCGTCATGCCGTCCCCCGATACTGCGAAGCCGCGATAAGGGCGTGATTGGCCCGGTCCTGTCAAACGCCGCTCGCTACGGGAATGGCCGTAGCCCAACGGGACATCGCCTCACATTCGACTGAGCGCCCCGGCGAAGGCCGGGGTCCAGATGATGAATGTCGTCATCCGCCGTGGTGACCAGAGGCCCACTCGCGGCTGCTGCGATCTCTATCTGGATCCCGGCCTTCGCCGGGATGCTCGGAAAGGGGGTGTCGTCGCGTCCAGGGTATAGGCGCCGACTAGGTTCTACTGTCGGCCGAAGAGGACGGTGATCGTGGCGCGCTGGCCGGGGATCGGCGCGCCGGAGGGCGAGGTCGGCGGGCGGTAGCGGAAGTAGGGCGCGGCGCGCAGCCCGGCCTCGCCGAAGCCGAAGCCCGCCGGGGTCTCGCTGACGACGCGGCAGTCGCCCAGTCGCTGATCCAGGCCGATGACGCAGTTGATCGACGCCCGACCGGCCCGGCGCGCCCGGCGCGCCTCGGGCGGCACGATGGCCAGGATCTCGGCCGTGGTCGGGCCGCGCAGGATCATCGGCGGCGTGCCGCCCCGGCCGGGACCGACCCCGTCGCCGTCTCCGCCGCCGACGCCCGCGCCGGAGCCGCCCTGCCCGGCTGCCGGTTGAGGCGAGGGCGTGGGATCGGGAGAGACGCCGATGACCAGCGGCTGTTCCGGGGCCGGTCGCGGCGGGGCCGGCAACTCGGGCGGGGCCTTCGGCGCGGGGGTGGGGCGGAGGACGGACGGGGCCGAGGGCGCGCCGCCGCCGGCCCTGGGCGCCGGATCGGGCGGCGGGGGCGGAGGGGGCGGCGGCGGCTCAAGGGTGATTGGAACCAGGGTCACCTGCATATGCGGCGAGGGCTCCTGGTCCGGCGCCGAGGCTTTCACCAGGCCGAGGGCGGCGAACAGCGCCAGATGCACGGCCGTGACGCCCAGGCCGATGCCGACCTGCGCGCTGCGTTTGCGTGAGACGAGACGGGACAGGCGCACGGAGAGCCCTATAGCAGGGCAGGGTTCAGGCGTCTCTCAAGCGTACTCTTCTGCCGTGCATCCCGGCGAAGGCCGGGATCCAGATGCAAGGTTCAGTCTGGGCTGGAACATCAGACGCCACATGCCAGCCGCCCTCATCCGCGATCTGGATCCCGGCCTTCGCCGGGATGCACGGAGATCGGGGACGATGCACGGAGAGAGGGGTCGCCAATCGCGCGACGGGGCGTGTCAGCCCAGGACGGCGTCGATGCCGGCGGCGACGGAGGCGATGTCGCCCATGCCGTCGATCTCGGTCAGCTTGCCCTGTTGCTCATAGTAGGGAAGCAGGGGGGCGGTCTGTTTGTTGTAGACAGCCAGACGGTCCTTGAAGGTGTCGGGATTGTCGTCCGGACGGCCCTGTTCGGCGAACCGCTTGGCGATGCGCGCGGTCAGGGCGGCGTCGTCGACCTTGAGACGGATGACGCTGTCGATCCGGGCGCCGCGCTTGGCCAGCATGGCGTCCAGGGCCTCGGCCTGGGCCACGGTGCGCGGGAAGCCGTCGAAGATGGCGCCGCCGGCGGCCTCGGCCTCGGGCAGACGATCCTCGATCAGGGCGATGACGATCTCGTCCGTGACCAGATCGCCGCGGGCCAGCACGTCCTTGACCTTCAGGCCCAGCTCGGAGCCGGACGCGATGGCGGCCCGCAGCATGTCGCCGGTGGAGAGCTGGACCATGCCGCGCTCCTCGACCAGACGCTTGGCCTGGGTCCCCTTGCCCGCCGCCGGCGGCCCGAACAGAATCAGGTTCACAACCGCCCTCCCGGCGACTCGTCTCGATCAGCGTCGTAGGGCCGGCGTGCCGCCGCGTCCACCGCCGCGACCACGAAGCTTGGCCTTCTTGATTAGACCTTCGTACTGGTGGGCCAGCAGTTGGGACTGAATCTGGGACACGGTGTCCATGGTCACCGACACCACGATCAGCAGCGAAGTGCCGCCGAAATAAAGGTTGGTGCTGCCCATCTGGGACACGAGGAATTCCGGCAGAAGGCAGACGGCGGTGATGTAGGCCGCGCCGATGACCGTCAGACGGGTCAGAACGTAGTCCAGATATTCCGCCGTGCGCTTGCCCGGACGGATGCCCGGCAGGAAGCCGCCGTATTTCCGCAGGTTCTCCGCCGTCTCCTCCGGATTGAAGGTGATCGAGGTGTAGAAGAAGCAGAAGAAGATGATCAGCGCCGCGTACAGGATCATGAACACCGGCTGGCCGTGGGTCAGCTGGGCGGTCACGGCCGGAAGCCAGCTCAGCCACTCGGGCAGGTTGGCGTTGGCGGTCATCGAGGCCACCGTCGTCGGCAGCATCAGCAGGGACGAGGCGAAGATGGCCGGGATGACGCCGGCGGTGTTGACCTTCAGCGGCATGAAGGAGCGTTCGCCGCCCGTCATGCGGTTGCCTTCCTGACGCTTCGGATACTGGATCAGCAGGCGACGCTGGGCCCGTTCCATGAAGACGATGAACACGACCACGGCCACGGCCATGGCGGCGATGAACAGCAGGGTGAAGGCCGAGATCTGACCCTGTTGGGCAAGGCCGAACAGACGGGCGAGGGTGCCCGGCAGGACGGCCACGATGCCGGCGAAGATGATCAGCGAGATGCCGTTGCCGATGCCGCGCGCGGTCACCTGCTCACCCAGCCACATCAGGAACATGGTGCCGCCGGTCAGGCAGGTCACGGTTGAGATGATGAAGAAGAGACCCGGCTGGTCCACCAGCTGCGGCTGGGCGTTCAGGCCGGCCGCGATGCCCAGCGACTGGGCCACGGCCAGGAACACCGTCAGATAGCGGGTGTACTGGTTCAGCTGCTTGCGGCCCTGTTCGCCGCCTTCCTTCTTCAGCTTCTCCCACGGCGGATACACCGCGCCCATCAGCTGCACGATGATCGAGGCCGAGATGTAGGGGGTGACGTTCAGGGCGAAGACGGCCATCCGCTCGACCGCGCCGCCCGAAAACATGTTGAACATGTCCAGGATGCCGCGCTGGCCGTCCGGGTTCTGGAAGAAGGCCAGGAAGGCCGCCGAGTTGATCCCCGGGATCGGCACATAGGTGCCGATGCGGTAGACCAGCAGCGCACCCAGAGTGAAGAGCAGCCGCTTGTGCAGGTCCGTCGCCTTGGCGAACGTCCCCATGTTCATGTTTGCGGCAAGTTGTTCAGCGGCCGAAGCCATAGGTCGTCACCCCGACTGTCAGTGGGCGGCGCATCGGACCGGAATCCGGCGCCCGCGTCCAGATAGGCGAAGGGCGGCCTCTTAGCGAGACCGCCCCCAGCTTATTTTGGCCTAAGCGGCGATTTGGCCTCAGCCCTTGGCCGCGGCGCGCTTGGCGCGGGCCGAGATCTTGTTCGCGTCGCCCTTGGGCGCCTTGGGGGCCGGAGCCTTGCCCTTGGCGGCGTTGCGCTTCTCCACGCGGGCGGCGGCCTTGGCCTCGGCCTCGGCGCGCAGCTGGCGGACTGAACCGCCGGCGGCCTCGATGGCCTTGACGGCGCCCGACGAGGCCGACCACACGACCAGGTTCAGCTTGGCCTTCAGTTCACCGGTGCCCAGCACGCGCACGCCGTCCTTGACGCGACGGATGGCGCCGGCGGCCACCAGGGCCTCGCCGTTGATTTCCGCCTTGGCGTCCAGCTTGCCGGCGTCGACCGCGTCCTGCAGACGCCACAGGTTGACCTCGGCCAGCGACAGGGCGTTCGGCTTGTTGAAGCCGCGCTTGGGCATACGCATGTACAGCGGCATCTGGCCGCCTTCGAAGCCCAGCAGGCTGACGCCGGTGCGTGACTTCTGACCCTTGACGCCGCGGCCCGAGGTCTTGCCCTTACCGGAGCCGGGGCCGCGGCCCACGCGCATGCGCTTCTTGTGCGCGCCTTCGTTGTCGCGGATTTCGTTCAGTTTCATGTGCCTGATCCTTTCGGGTGCTAGCGCCTGGCAAAGCCAGACTCGGCTTGGAAAAAAGAAAGTGGCGAGTGGCGAGTGATGAGTGTCGAGTCAAGAGAAATCGGACGAAACGCCCCTTCCCTACTCGTCACTCGCCACTAACCACTCGCCACTCCCGCTCGAAGAGCGGGGCTTACTTCTCGACGATCTCGGTCAGGTGGGCGACCTTGGCGATCATGCCGCGAACCGAGGGGGTGTCCTCCAGCGTGGACTCGCGGCCCATGCGGTTCAGACCCAGGCCCACCAGGGTGGCGCGCTGGTCCGACTTGCGGCGGATCGGCGAGCCCGTCTGGCGAACGGTCACGGTGGCTTTGGATTCGGTCTTGGCCATGACTTAGGACTCCACGGCTTCGGCGGTCTCGACCGGAGCGGAAGCGCCGTCGTTGCGGCGGCCCATCAGGTCGGCGACCTTCTTGCCGCGCTTCGACGCGATGGTGCGCGGCGACGACTGGACCTTCAGCGCCTCGAAGGTCGCCCGGATCATGTTGTAGGGGTTCGACGAACCGGTCGACTTGCCGACGACGTCCTGGACGCCGAGGGTTTCGAGGACCGCACGCATCGGACCGCCGGCGATGACGCCGGTGCCCGGAGGGGCCGCGCGGAACATGATCTTGCCGGCGCCCCAACGGCCATTGCCGTCGTGGTGCAGGGTGCGGTTCTCGCGCAGCGGAACCTTGATCATGGTCTTCTTGGCTTCTTCGGTCGCCTTGCGGATGGCTTCCGGCACTTCGCGCGCCTTGCCGTGACCGAAGCCGACGCGGCCCTTGCCGTCGCCGACGACCATCAGGGCCGCGAACGAGAACCGGCGGCCGCCCTTCACGGTGGCGGCGACGCGGTTGATGTGCACCAGCTTCTCGATGATGTCCGAGTCCGGACCATCGACGGCGGGAGCGTTGCGGTTGTCACGACGATTGCGATCGCCGCCGCCGCGTTGGGGTTGTTGCGCCATCTGTCGCGTCCCTTAGAAGTTCAGGCCGGCTTCGCGCGCGGCTTCCGCCAGCGCCTTGACCCGGCCGTGATAGATGTAGCCGCCACGGTCGAAGACGACGTCCTTGACGCCCTTCTCGATGGCGCGCTCGGCGATCAGCTTGCCGATCTGAGCGGCGGCCGCGACGTCCGAACCCTTGGCGCCCTTGCCGCCTTCCAGCGACGAGGCGGCGGCGACCGTGACGCCCTTGGCGTCGTCGATGACCTGGGCCGAGATGTTCTTGTCCGAACGATAGACCGACAGACGCAGACGACCGTTGGCCACAGCCTTGAGGCGGCGACGGTTGCGCTCGGCGCGGCGCTTGGCTTGTTGTTGCAGAGAAAGAGCCATGGCTTACTTCTTCTTGCCTTCCTTGCGACGGACCGTCTCGCCCTGATAGCGGACGCCCTTGCCCTTGTACGGCTCAGGCGGACGCAGCTTGCGGATGTTGGCCGCCAGTTCGCCGACGACCTGCTTGTCGTTGCCCTGGATCTTGATCTCGGTCTGCTTCGGCACCGCGAACGTCACGCCCGGAGGGGCCTTGATGTCCACTTCGTGCGAGAAGCCGAGCTGCAGCGACAGGTCCGAACCCTTCAGGGCGGCGCGGTAACCGACGCCGACCAGTTCGAGGGTGCGTTCGAAACCTTCGGTGACGCCCGTGACCATGTTGTCGACCAGGGTGCGCGACAGACCCCACAGGGCCTTGGCCTTGGCCGTGTCGTTGCGGGGCTTGAAGCTCAGGCCCTCGGCGTCCTGGACGATCTCGATTTCCTCCGCCACGGTCCAGGTGCGTTCGCCCTTCGGACCCTTGACGGTGATGGTCTGGCCGTCGACCGAGAGCGTGGCGCCCTTCGGAACGGCGACGATTTTCTTGCCGATACGAGACATCTTAGTAGACCTTGCAGAGGACTTCGCCGCCGACGTTGGCGTCGCGCGCGGCCGCATCCGACATCACGCCCTTCGAGGTCGAAAGGATCGAGATGCCCAGTCCGTTCTTGATCGGCTTCAGGTCGCCGATGGCCGAGTAGACGCGGCGGCCCGGCTTGGACACGCGCGAGATCTCGGCGATGACCGGCTGGCCGTCGAAATACTTCAGCTCGATCTGGAACTGCGGGAATTCACCCGGGTTCTGAACCAGCGAATAGCCGCGGATGTAGCCTTCGTCCTGCAGCACGTCGAGGACGCGCTGACGCAGGCGGGAGGCCGGGGTGAGCACCGAAGAACGCTTGCGCATGTGCGCGTTCTTGATGCGGGCGATCATGTCGCTCAGGGGATCGTTGATCATCATGTCCTGTCGCTCCCCTTACCAGCTCGACTTCGTCAGACCCGGGATCTGACCCAGGTTGCCGAGTTCGCGAAGGGCCACACGGCTCATCTTGAGCTTGCGATAGTAGGCCCGCGGACGGCCCGTCACTTCGCAGCGGTTGCGGATACGAACGGCCGCCGAGTTGCGGGGCAGTTCGGCCAGCTTCAGGCGAGCTTCGAAACGCTCTTCCAGCGGCAGGCTCTCGTCGTTGGCGGTCGCCTTGAGGGCGGCCCGCTTCGCGGCATACTTCGCAACCAGGGCCTTGACGGCTTCGTTGCGGTTTACGGCGCTTTTCTTAGCCATAGTGTTTTTCCCTTCCCGCTCAGTTCTTCACGAACGGGAACTTGAACTCGGTGAGGAGAGCACGGGCTTCCTCATCGGTCTTGGCCGTGGTGCAGACGATGATGTCCATGCCCCACATCTGGTCGATCTGGTCGTAGTTGATCTCCGGGAACACGATGTGCTCCTTCAGACCCATGGCGTAGTTGCCGCGACCGTCGAACGACGTCGGCTTCAGGCCCCGGAAGTCCTTCACGCGCGGCAGGGCGATCGTGATCAGACGGTCCAGGAACTCGTACATCTGGTCGCCGCGCAGGGTGACCTTGCCGCCGATGACCATGCCTTCGCGCAGCTTGAAGCCGGCGATGG
This sequence comes from Brevundimonas sp. VNH65, assembly GCF_049445955.1. Taxonomy (NCBI): domain Bacteria; kingdom Pseudomonadati; phylum Pseudomonadota; class Alphaproteobacteria; order Caulobacterales; family Caulobacteraceae; genus Brevundimonas; species Brevundimonas sp. VNH65. Next base: position 247,347 of record NZ_JBMSDX010000003.1, read on the forward strand.
AGTTGCGGGCCTTGGTGGCGACCGGCTTCTGGCCGGCGATGGCCGCCAGGTCCTTGAGGGCCGCATTGACCTTCTTGGAGTCGGCGACGGCTTCGCCGATGCCCATGTTCAGGACGATCTTGTCCAGCTTGGGCGTCTGCATCGGATTGGTGTAGCCGAACTTCTCGTCCATCGCCTTCTTGATGCGATCGACGTACTCGGTCTTCAGCCGGGGGGTGTAGGTTTCGGTAGCCATCAGATGACGTCTCCGGTCGTCTTCGCGAAGCGAACCTTCTTGCCGTCTTCGACCTTGAAGCCGACGCGGGTCGCCTTGCCGTTGGCGTCGGCGATCGCGACGTTCGACAGGTGGATCGACGCTTCCTTGTTCTTGATGCCGCCCTGGGGGTCGGCCTGGGTCGGACGGGTGTGACGCTGCACCATGTTGATGCCGGTCACGACGACGCGGTTCTCGGACGGCAGCACCTTGGCCACCTGGCCGGTACGGCCCTTGTCCTTGCCGGTCAGGACGACGACGCGGTCGCCCTTCTTGATCTTGGCGGCCATGGTTACAGCACCTCCGGAGCCAGCGAGATGATCTTCATGTGGTTCTTGGCGCGCAGTTCGCGCGGAACCGGGCCGAAGATCCGGGTTCCGACCGGCTCGTTCTGCTTGTTGACGATGACGGCGGCCGAACGGTCGAAGCGGATGACCGAACCGTCCTTGCGCTGGATGTCCTTGGCGGTACGAACGACGATGGCGCGAACGACGTCGCCCTTCTTCACGCGGCCGCGCGGGATGGCTTCCTTGACCGAGGCGACGATCGTGTCGCCCACCGAGGCGTAGCGACGCTTCGCGCCGCCCAGCACCTTGATGCACATGACCCGGCGAGCGCCCGAATTGTCGGCCACGTCCAGGTTAGTTTGCATCTGGATCATGAGATCAGATCCTTCTGATTACGAGGCCGAAGCCGGGGAAAGGACTTCCCACCGCTTCAGCTTGGACTTGGGGGCGCACTCGACGATGCGGGCCACGTCGCCGGTCTTCAGCGAGTTGCTCTCGTCGTGAGCGTGATACTTCTTGGACAGGCGGACGGTCTTTTTCAGGACCGGGTGCAGCAGGGTGCGCTCGACCTTGACGACGACGGTCTTGTCGCCCTTGTCGGAGACGACCACGCCTTCGAGAATACGTTTCGGCATCGGTGTTTCCTTAACCCGCCGCGCGGTTCGCACGCAGAAGCGTGGAAATGCGGGCGATGTCCTTGCGGACCTGCTCGACCCGGTGGGTCTTCTCCAGCTGGCCGGTGGCCGCCTGGAAGCGCAGGTTGAACTGTTCCTTCTTCAGGTTCAGCAGCTCGTCGGCGAGCTGATCCTGGGTCTTGGCGCGGAGATCGGCGATCTTGGTCATCAGGCGGCCTCTTCCGAGTGAGCGACGCCAGCGTCGATGCGGGTCACCACCTTGGTGCGGACCGGCAGCTTGGCGGCGCCGAGGCGCAGGGCCTCGCGAGCGATATCGTCCGGCACGCCGTCGATTTCGAACATGATGCGGCCGGGAGCCACGCGGGCGGCCCAATGGTCCACCGCGCCCTTGCCCTTGCCCATCCGGACTTCGGCCGGCTTGCCGGTCACCGGCAGGTCGGGGAAGATGCGGATCCAGACCCGGCCTTGACGCTTCATCTGGCGGGTGATCGCGCGGCGGGCCGCCTCGATCTGACGCGCGGTGATGCGTTCCGGCTCGAGCGTCTTCAGGCCGTAGGAGCCGAAGTTCAGCGAGAAACCGCCCTTGGCCGTGCCATGGATCCGGCCCTTGAAGGCCTTGCGGTATTTGGTTTTCTTAGGCTGCAGCATGTTCCTTAGCCCTCACGGCCACGGCGGCCGCCACGATCGTCGCGGCGGGGACCACGTTCGCGGCCTTCGTTGGACGACGGACCCGAGGCTTCCTGGGCCCAGCGCTTGTCCTGGGCCATCGGGTCGTGCTCGAGCACCTCACCCTTGAAGACCCAGACCTTGACGCCGATGATGCCGTAGGTCGTCTTGGCTTCGTAGAAGCCGTAGTCGATGTCGGCGCGCAGGGTGTGCAGCGGCACGCGACCTTCGCGATACCACTCCATCCGCGCGATTTCAGCGCCGCCCAGACGGCCCGAGACGTTGATGCGGACGCCCTTGGCGCCGAGGCGCATGGCCGACTGCATCGAACGCTTCATGGCGCGACGGAAGGCGATCCGGCGTTCCAGCTGCTGGGCGATGTTCTCGGCGATCAGCTGGGCGTCGGTTTCCGGCTTGCGGACCTCGACGATGTTCAGGTGAACTTCGCCTTCCGTGCGTGCCGAGATGTCCTTGCGCAGCTTCTCGATGTCCGCGCCCTTCTTGCCGATCACGACGCCCGGACGGGCGGCGTAGATGGTGACGCGGCACTTCTTGTGCGGACGCTCGATGATGACGCGCGACACGCCGGCGGCCGACAGGCGCTCCTTCAGCCACTCGCGCAGCTTCAGGTCCTGGTGCAGCAGACGGGCGTAGTCGGCGCCGCCGGCGTACCAGCGGCTGTCCCAGGTGCGGTTCACGCCGAGGCGGAAACCGATCGGATTGATTTTCTGTCCCATCAGGCGGCCTCGCCGGCTTCACGGACCACGATGGTGATCTCGCTGAACGGTTTCAGGATGCGCGACGAGCGACCACGAGCGCGGCTCGCGAAACGCTTCATCACCAGGTTCTTGCCCACGAAGGCCTCGGCCACGACCAGGGAGTCGATGTCGAGGTTGTGGTTGTTCTCGGCGTTCGAGATGGCCGAATACAGCACCTTGCGGACGTCGGTCGCGATGCGCTTGCGGCTGAATTCCAGCTCGTTCAGCGCCTTCTGGACCGGCAGGCCGCGGATCGAGGCGGCGACCAGGTTCAGCTTCTGCGGGCTGATGCGGACGTTGACCAGCTTGGCGCGGGCTTCGGTCGCGCCGACGCGGCGGGGATTGTTGGTCTTGGGCATGGCTTACTTCCGCTTCGCCTTCTTGTCCGCCGCGTGGCCCGGGAAGTTCCGGGTCGGGGCGAACTCGCCGAACTTCATGCCGACCATGTCCTCGCTGACGTGAACGGGCACATGCTTGAGGCCGTTGTGGACGCCGAACGTCAGGCCCACGAACTGCGGCAGGATGGTGGAGCGGCGCGACCAGGTCTTGATCACGTCCTTGCGGCCCGACGTCTGAACGGCGTCGGCCTTCTTGAGCAGATACCCGTCGACGAACGGGCCTTTCCAGGAGGAGCGGGCCATGTCTTAGCGAGCCTTCTTCACGTGGCGGCTACGGATGATGAACTTGTCCGTGGCCTTGTTCTTGCGGGTGCGGGTGCCCTTGGTGTCCTTGCCCCACGGCGTGACCGGCGTGCGGCCGCCCGAGGTCCGGCCTTCACCACCACCGTGCGGGTGGTCGATCGGGTTCATGGCGACGCCGCGGACGTGCGGGCGGAAGCCCATGTGACGCTTGCGACCGGCCTTGCCGAGGTTCTGGTTCATGTGGTCGGGGTTCGACACCGCGCCCACCGTGGCCATGCAGCCGTCCAGAACCATGCGCAGCTCGCCCGAGCCGAGACGGATCTGGGCGTAGCCCTGATCGCGGCCGACCAGCTGGGCGTAGGCGCCGGCCGAACGGGCCAGCTGGGCGCCCTTGCCCGGCTTCATCTCGACGTTGTGGATGATCGTGCCAACCGGGATCGAACGCAGCGGCATGGCGTTGCCAGGCTTCACGTCGGTCTTTTCGCCGGCCACGATCACGTCGCCCGCCTTCAGGCGTTGCGGCGCGATGATGTAGGCCTTTTCGCCGTCCTCATAGGTGATGAGGGCGATGAAGGCGGTGCGGTTCGGATCGTATTCCAGACGCTCGACGGTCGCCGAGGCGAACTTGCGACGCTTGAAGTCGATCTTGCGATACAGGGTCTTGGCGCCGCCGCCGCGGAAGCGAACGGCGATCCGGCCGCCCTGACCGCGTCCGCCCGACTTGGTCAGGCCTTCGGTCAGCGACTTTTCCGGACGGCCCTTGTGCAGTTCCGAACGGTCGATCAGCACCAGGGCGCGACGGCCCGGCGAAGTCGGATTGTAGGTCTTCAAAGCCATGTGCTCAGAGCCCCGTCGTGACGTCGATCGACTGGCCTTCGGCCAGGGTCACGATCGCTTTTTTGATGTCGACCCGGCGGCCGGCGATGCCCCGGAAGCGCTTGGTCTTGCCCTTTTGGACCAGGGTGTTGACCTTCAGGACGTTGACCTTGAACAGGCTTTCGACCGCCGCGGCGATCTCGTCCTTGGTGGCCGTGTCCGCGACGCGGAAGACGACCTTGTTCTGCTCCGACAGGATCGTGGCCTTCTCGGTGATGACCGGCGCCAGGATGGTGTCGTAGTGCTTGGCGGTAGGTTGAGCGGCCATTACGCGGCTTCCTTGTCGCTGAAGCGGGCTTCGATCGCCTCGACGGCGGCCTTGGTCAGCACCAGCTTGTCGGCCCGCAGGATGTCATAGACGTTCAGGCCGGCGTTCGGCAGCACGTCGATGTGCGGGATGTTGCGGGCGGCCAGGCCGAAGTTCTTGTCGACTTCCGGACCGGCGATGATCAGGGCCTTGGTCCAGCCCAGCTTGCCGAACTGCTCGCGCAGGGCGGCGGTCTTGGCTTCCTTGACCGTCAGGCTGTCGACCACGACCAGGGCGTCGGCCTTGACCTTGGAGGACAGGGCGTGGCGCAGGGCCAGGGCGCGGATCTTCTTCGGCAGGTCGAAGGCGTGCGAGCGGACGACCGGGCCGAAGGCGCGCGAACCGCCGACGAACTGCGGCGCACGGCGCGAACCGTGACGGGCGCCGCCGGTGCCCTTCTGCTTGTACATCTTCTTGCCCGTACGAGAGTTCTCGTTGCGGGTCTGAACCTTGTGCGTGCCGGCGCGGCGCTTGGCCAGCTGCCAGTTGACGGTGCGGGCCAGGATGTCGCCGCGGATCTCGTCGATGCCGAACACGGCGTCAGACAGTTCCACGTCGCCGGCGGCCTTGCCGTCCAGTTTGATGACCGAGAGTTTCATTACGCTTCACCGCCTTCGACGACTTCAGCGGCCGGAGCGTCTTCCGCCGGAGTTTCGGCGGGAGCGGCGGCGGCTTGACCGGCCTTCTTGAACGAACCGGGGAACGGCAGGTCGGCGTGCGGCTTCTTGTGCGCGTCGCGGACCTTGACCCAGCTGCCTTCGTGGCCCGGGACGGCGCCCTTGACCAGGATCAGGCCGCGCTCGGCGTCCACGCGGACGACGGTCAGGTTCTGGGTGGTGATGGTCTCGGTCCCGTAGTGACCGGCCATCTTCTTGCCCTTGAAGGTCTTGCCCGGGTCCTGACGGTTGCCCGTCGAGCCGTGCGAACGGTGCGACACCGACACGCCGTGGGTGGCCCGCAGACCGCCGAAGTTCCAGCGCTTCATGGCGCCGGCGAAGCCCTTACCGATGGTCTCGCCCTGGATGTCGACCTTCTGGCCGGCGACGAAATGGTCGGCCGACAGGGTCGCGCCCACTTCGATCAGCGCGTCTTCCGACACGCGGAACTCGGTGACGACATGCTTCGGCTCGACTTCCGCATTCGCGAAGGTCGTGCGTTGAGCCTTGTTGGTGTTCTTTGCCTTCTTGGCCCCGGCGCCCAGCTGCAGGGCGACGTAGCCGTCCCGCTCCTGAGTGCGTTGGCCGACGACCTGACAGTCGTCGAGCTGGAGCACGGTGACCGGAACGTGCGCGCCGTCTTCGGCGAACACGCGGGTCATGCCCAGCTTCTTGGCGATCACGCCCGTGCGCATCGGATCCCGCCTCTTTCTTCTTAAATCTTGATTTCGACGTCGACGCCGGCGGACAGGTCGAGCTTCATCAGCGCGTCCACGGTCTGCGGGGTCGGATCGACGATGTCGAGCACGCGCTTGTGCGTGCGGATTTCAAACTGCTCGCGCGACTTCTTGTCGACGTGCGGCGAGCGGTTCACGGTGAACTTTTCGATCAGGGTCGGCAGCGGAATCGGACCGCGGACGGTCGCGCCGGTGCGCTTGGCCGTATTGACGATTTCGCGCGTCGAAAAGTCGAGGACGCGGTGATCGAAGGCCTTGAGCCTGATGCGGATGCTCTGATCCATATCGGTTGCTATTCCCAAGCAGGCGAACCTGCGTCCCTGTGAACCATTTCAAAGACCGGAGTCTTCGGGTCGAAACCCTCAGAGTACGCACTTCGCAAAAACGATCGGCCCACGCAGTCCCCCGCGAAGGCCGTGAAGTCCCAAGAAGCTGCAAAGAACAGGTACTTAGGTCGTTCCTGCGAACTGCGTCTGCGGCCTTTGTCCCTCAGCGAGGGCGTCCGGCCGCACAGCCAGTCCAACAAGAGTGCGGGCTTATGCCGATCGATTCCGTTTTCGTCAAGCGGCCCGCGTCGGATTCAGCGGCAGGATTTACCGCCCCGGCGTCAGGGTCCGGCTGGTCGCATCCCAGGTCAGGGCGACGGTCGGGCAATTCTCGCCTTCACCACAGCCGGGGCCGTCCAGCAGGACCGCCGGCGTCGCGCCGACGTCGAGTCGCGGCCACCGCTCGGTCGCCGATGTGAAGGCCAGGGTCGCCCCGCCCTGTCCGTCCGACGCCCAGACCTGATAGCCGTATTCGGGACCGGGCTGTCCCGCGCAGGTTCCGGGCGCCTCGATCACCCAGTCGCGCACGCCGTCGCCGTTGACGTCCGGGATGTCCCCCACGGCGGGGAAGTAGATGTTCACGCCGCCCGCCTCGTCCGGAAGGGGGCAGGCGCGGCGGCCGGCCTGTCGCAGGTCATAGACCGCCCGGGGCATGTCGTCGGGCAGAACGGTTTCGCCATCCTTCTCGCCGAGATCGACCGGCCCTTCCCCCATGCCGCCGATGATGCGCGCGCCGTCGGAACTGGGCCTCTCCGCAAGACGGCGCGCGGCGGGGGCCCAGGCCCAGGCCAAGCGGCAGGTCTCGCGGGCCGGCGAGCAGTTCAGGTGATGGAAGGACGCCTCCAGCCGAATCTCGGCACCGACCGGCCTGATCTCCAGATCCCAGGCCTGACGGTCGAAGGCGCGGACATAGCCGCCGTCGTCGCTGACATAGAGGCTGCGTTGGCAGCCGCCGGTGCCGCAGAACTGGGTGTCTTCGGGCCACTGGATCAGCCAGTCGGTCACGCCGTCCTTGCTGACGTCGACAGGGATCAGGACGCCCTCGGGAACCTCGGTGACCAGAGGGGGCCGATTGGTGGGGTCATCGATGTCGAAGCCGAAGCTGTTGAGCTGGTTCAGCACATACCAGGCGAACCCAGGCGGGGGCTCCTGGGCCTGGACATGGGCCTGGGCCGGACCCGAAATCACGGCCGTACAGGCCGCCGCCGTCAACGCCAGGACGGCCACGCCGCCGTTACGCCAGGACTTCATCGTTTTCTCCGTGGATGGAGAACATCCTCGCGGAGCGCATGCGGCGCCGGCCACTGTCGTTTCCTGACGTCAGCGGCGGCCGCGCCTGACATCGGACGTGAAGAAGGCCGGAGACGCAACTCCGGCCTTCCCTCGTCGGACGCAGCTGGGATCTGATAACAGCTTGAGCGAAATCTGAGCCGAGCTGGACGGCGTCCAACGCGACCGATTTCGTTCTAGCGCCCGATGATCACCGAGCCGGAGCCCATGACCGCGCGGCTGACCTCGCCGCGGACGCGCGAGACCCGCACGTCGCCCGAGCCGACAATGGCGGCGTCCACCTGGTCGGCCTCGCCACGGAAATCGATGTCGCCCGATCCGGCGATCGCCACCGACAGGTTACGCGCCCGGCCGCCGCGCACGGTGATGTCGCCCGATCCGCCGATGGCCAGATCGGCGTCGCCCTCGGCGCGCGCCACGACGATGCTGCCCGAGCCGCCGATGTTCGCTTCCAGGTCGCCGGTGGCCCCGGCGACCACGTCGCCCGATCCGCCGATGTTGACGTCCAGGCGGGAGGACGTGCCCGCCCGCACCGTGCCGGACCCGCCGATCTGAAGCTGCATCGGACCGCCGACGTTGGCCACGGTCCAGTCGCCGCAGCCGGCGGCGTTCAGCTCCAGCGAGCGCGCGCCCGGCCCGACCGAGCCGAACACGGCGCCGCCGCCGTCCACCCGGACGTCGCGCGGGGCGCGGATGACGACAAGGCTGGCGTCGTTCATGTCGATGCGGCCGCGATTGCGGACCTCCACTGAGGCGCCCTCGCCCGGTTGACGGGCGTAGGCGGGGCCGGAGCGGCAGTTGCGGATGTCGCGGCGCAGACCACCGTCCAGCACCACCTTGCCCGCCTCGCGGCGCAGCTGCAGCGCCGGCAGGCCGGCCCGGCCCGGCTCGACCTCGATCGAGACGTCCGAACGGTCCTCGACGATGACCACGACGCGGGCGACTGCGTCCTTCAGCTCGACGCGACGGGCGTCGAAGGTTTCGGCGGCGGCGGGCGATGCGGCGGCGGCCAGGCCCAGGACGGCGGCGACGGCGCTCAGAACGACGGTCTTCATGACGGCTTCCTCTCTGTCAGTGACCAAGGGATGCGCCGCGCCCCGTCCAAAGTCATTTTAACTCGAGGTCATGACCTCGAATTAATCCAGCCGCGACGGGGGTTTTCCGGAAAGTTCCGTCGCTTCAAAGCCCCGATCACGCGCGAGCTGGACTGTTCAACGGCCGTTCATGTTCGAATCCTTAACCCTGTCGGCAACGGAGGGGCGGCTGAACCGTTCAGCCCGCATCCACTTCAGGGGTTTCACGCCATGTTCACCCGTCTTGCCCGGCCCGCGATGATCGCCGCCGCCGCCGCGGCCGCCCTCAGCGCCGTTCCCGCCGCCGCCTCGGCCCAGGTCTACACCCACCAGGGCTATGTGCCCGGCTACGGCGGCCAGACCTACGCCTATCCCGACTATTGCGAGCGCAACCGCCAGGGCCGCACCGGCGCCGGGGCCGTGATCGGCGCGGGCGCGGGGGCAGTGATCGGCTCGCAGCTGGCCGCGCGCGGTCGTCGCACCGAGGGTTCGATCCTGGGCGGCGTCCTGGGCGCCGTGGTCGGATCGGCCGCCGGTCGCGGATCGGGCGACCAGTGCTACGGCTATCGCGACGACTATCGGGACGGCTACGCCTATTCGCCGAACCCGCCCGCCTATTCCAGCGGATACGGCTACTCCCAGTCCTACGGCCACAGCCCGTCCTATTCCTCGGGCTACAGCTACGGCAGCGGCTACGGGAGCAGCTATGGCGGCGGCTCGGTCTATTATGACGAGAACGGCTACGGCCCCTATTCGTCCGATCCCCGCCATGGCGACCGCTACGGCTCGGGCGGCGGCTATTACGACCGCGACGACCGGGGCCGGTATGACAACGATGGCTGCCGCCTGGCTGAAAGCCGCATCCGCCTGCCCGACGGGCGCAGCGAGACCCGCTATGTCCGCACCTGCCCCGACCGATCGGGCCGTTATCGCGTCGTGGACTGACTTTCAGCCCCCCTGTGCAGTTCGCGATGTGACGGAAGCCGCCGGCGGATCCCTCCGCCGGCGGTTTTTCTTTGTTTGTGGCGCTATGCTCGGCTCGCGGAACCTCGCGGCTTGAGCGCGGGGTTGATGTGATCGGCGCTATGCTCGGCTCATGCGTTCTCCCTCCCCTTCATGGGGAGGGATGGTGAGGCGAAGCCGAACCCGGGTGGGGATGTCCAATCCACGCTCGCGACTTCAAACTTCCCCACCCTGATCGCTACGCGATCGTCCCTCCACATGAAGGGGAGGGAGAGGTCAGGCCCGACGGGCCCAGACGAGGAATTCGACATTGCCGTCGCCGCCGGAGATGGGGCTATCGGCGGTTTCGAGGACGGTCCAGCCCTCGCCTTCCAGCCAGGCCACGACCCGATCCAGCGTCGCCTGGCGCGCCTCGGCGTCACGCACCACCCCGCCCCGTCCGACGTCCTTGCGGCTGTCCATCTCGAACTGCGGCTTGACCAGGGTAACGAGGTCCGCGTCCGGCGCAGCCAGCGACAGGGCGACGGGCAGGACCTTCGTCAGGCTGATGAAGCTGGCGTCGCAGACGATCAGGCCGGGCGGAACGGGAATCAGGTCGGGCGTCAGGTCGCGCGCGTCGGTCTTCTCCAGATCGACGACGCGGGCATCGGACGCGATGCGGGGATGGAGCTGCCCCTGCCCCACGTCGACGGCGAAGACACGGGCGGCGCCGCGCTCCAGACAGACCTCGGTGAAGCCCCCGGTTGAGGCGCCGACGTCCAGAACCGTGCGCCCCTCGACCGCCACGGGCCAGAGGGTGAGGGCGTGATCCAGTTTCAGGGCACCGCGGCCGACGAAGCGGTGCGCGGCCTCGGCGGTGAGGACGGCGTCGTCGGCGACCTGTTCCGACGGCTTCTTCACCACGACGCCGTTCGCCGTGACCAGACCGGCCTCGATGGCGGCCTTGGCCCGGGCGCGGGTATCGAACAGGCCGCGCTGGATCAGCAGGTGGTCGATCCTCACTTCCTTCTCCCCTCGGGGGAGAAGGTGGCTCGCGTAGCGAGACGGATGAGGGGGTTGCCCGTCGCACATCGAACATCAACCGAAGAGGATGGCCTGACCAGCCCCCTCATCCGGCCCTCCGGGCCACCTTCTCCCCCGAGGGGAGAAGGGGTCACAGCGAACTCAAACGTTGCAGCGCCGCCTCGAGACGGGCCTTGCCGGCTTCGGCCTCGGCCAGTTTGGCGCGTTGTTCCTCGATGACGGCGGGGGCGGCCTTGGCGACGAAGTTGGGGTTGCCGAGCTTCTTGTTGAAATGGCCGATGTCGCTGTCGAAGGCGGCGATCTCCTTGGCCAGACGGGTCCTCTCGGCGGTCAGGTCGATGATTCCGGCCAGGGACAGGGCCGCCGTCGCCCCGCCGGAGACGAAGGTGACGGCGCCCTCGGGCGCGGCGTCGACGACGGAGATTTCAGATACGCGACCAAGAGTAATCAGAAGATTCTGATGACTATCGATCCGCCCGGCCGTGGTCGAATCCGGCGCGACGAAGGCCAGGGGCGGCTTGGCGGACGGGGGCACGTTCATCTCGGCGCGCAGGCCGCGGATTTCGGTGACCAGATCGACCAGCCAGCCGATCTCGGCCTCGGCCTCAGGGTCCGCGAAGTCGTCCGGCAGGACCGGCCATTCAGCGCCGATCAGCAGGGTCTCGCGAGCCGGCCCCTCCTTGCCCAGTTCGGCCCAAAGCTCCTCGGTGATGAAGGGCATGACCGGGTGCAGCAGCTTCAGCGTCTGATCCAGCGTCCAGGCGGTCATGGCGCGGGTCTCGGCCCTGGCGGCCTCATCCGACCCGTTGAACACCGGCTTGGCCAGTTCCAGATACCAGTCGCAGAAGACGTTCCAGACGAAGCGGTAGAGGGCCGAGGCCGCGTCGTCGAAGCGGCCGCCCTCGATGGCCTCGGCCACCTGACGTTCCGCCTTCAGCAGTTCGCCGCGAATCCAGCGGTTGATCGTCTGGTCGACCGTGGCGGGATCGAAGCCCTCGACGCGCTTGGCCTCGTTCACCTGGCTGAAGCGGGCGGCGTTCCACAGCTTGGTGCCGAAGTTGCGATAGCCCTCGATCCGCTGCTTCGACAGCTTGATGTCGCGCGTGCCCGACAGGATGGCCATGGTGAAGCGCAGCGGGTCGGCGCCCAGTTCGTCGATGATGGTCAAGGGATCGATGACGTTCCCCTTGGACTTCGACATCTTCTGGCCCTTCTCGTCGCGGACCAGACCGTTGATGATGACCCGCCGGAACGGGACCTCATCCATGAAGTGCAGGCCCATCATCATCATCCGGGCGACCCAGAAGAAGATGATGTCCGCCGCCGTGACCAGATCGCTGGTCGGATAGAAGCGTTCCAGATCCTCGGTCTTCTCCGGCCAGCCCATGGTCGAGAAGGGCCACAGGGCCGAGGAGAACCAGGTGTCGAGGACGTCCTCGTCCTGATGCAGGACGACCTCATGGTCATAGTCGGCCATCGCCTGTTCGCGGGCGTCGGTTTCCGTTTCGGCGACGTAGATCTCGCCATTGGGGCCATACCAGGCCGGGATGCGGTGACCCCACCAGAGTTGGCGCGAGATGCACCAGGGCTCGATATTGCGCAGCCATTCGAAATAGATCTTCGAATAGGAGGCGGGTTCAAAGGTGGTCGCGCCGGTCTCGACCGCCTTGATGGCGGGCTGGGCCAGGGTATGGGCGTCGACGTACCATTGATCCGTCAGCCAGGGCTCGATGACGACGCCGGAACGGTCGCCATGCGGGACCATGTGCTTCGTCTTCTCGATCTCTTTCAGCCAGCCCTCGGCCTCGGCGCGGGCGACAATGGCCTTGCGCGCGGCGAAGCGGTCGAGGCCCCTAAGTTCTTCCGGGATGGCATCGACTGTCGGCGGGCCAAGCAGGCCATCTTCGTCAGCGTGCTGGACTCCATTGACCACGGCCTTGTGGCCGAAACTGAAGTCATCCAGCGGCGAGGAGATGATCCTGCCATAGGCATCCAGAATGTTGATTGATGGCAAACCCGCTCGCTTGCCGACCTGGAAATCGTTGAAGTCGTGCGCCGGGGTGATCTTCACCGCGCCCGATCCCTTGGTCGGATCGGCGTAGTCGTCGGCGACGATGGGAATGCGACGGCCGGTGATGGGCAGGATCACCGACTTGCCGACGATCGAGGCGTAGCGTTCATCGTCCGGGTGCACGGCCACGCCGGTGTCGCCCAGCATGGTCTCGGGCCGGGTGGTGGCGACGACGATGTAATCGCGCGTCTCCCATTCGGTCGCCTTGCCGTCCTCGTCGAAGGCGACGGGGTGTTCGTAGGTGACGCCATCCGCCAGCGGATAGGCGAAGTGCCAGTAGGCGCCCTCGACCTCGCGCTGTTCGACCTCCAGGTCCGAGATGGCGGTCTGGAAATGCGGGTCCCAGTTCACCAGCCGCTTGTCTCGATAGATCAGGCCCTCCTTGTGCAGCTGCACGAAGACCTTACGGACGGCGTCCTGGAGGTTGGGATCGAGGGTGAAGCGTTCGCGCGACCAGTCGCAGGATGATCCCAGGCGGCGCAGCTGACCCTGGATGGCTCCGGCGCTGGTGGCCTTCCAGTCCCAGACCTTCTCGACGAAGGCGTCGCGGCCCATGTCGCGGCGGCTGATGTTGCCCGCCGCCGCAAGCTGGCGCTCGACCACCATCTGGGTCGCGATGCCCGCATGGTCAGTGCCGGGCAGCCACAGCACGGCCTTGCCCTTCATCCGGTGATAGCGGGCCAGGATGTCCTGAAGCGTGTTGTTCAGGGCGTGGCCGATGTGCAGGGTTCCCGTCACGTTCGGCGGCGGAATGACGATCGAATAGCACTGGGCCGAGGCGTCCGTCTTCGGCGCGAACAGACCCGACGCCTCCCACTGGGCGTAGAGGCGCGGCTCGGCGGCCTGGGGATCGAAGGTCTTTTCAAGCATGGCGGTCGTCTTCGTTCGTTCGGCGAACTCCCTTGCCGTGCACCCCGGCGCAGGCCGGGGTCCAGACGGTCGGATGGGCGAAACTCGCGAGCCGACCCGGGATTTCGTGGAGCGGGAACTCCTCTGGATCCCGGCCTTCGCCGGGATGCACGGTTGGGGAATGAAAAAGGGCGGCCCCACCCGGAGCCGCCCCTGATCCTTAGTCGCGGGTGTGGCGAAGGGCTAGACGCTGCGCGAGATGCGCTCGACTTCCTTGCGTACCGCCTCCTCGACGATGCCGGGCAGATTGGCGTCGAGCCAGTCCTTCAGCATCGGGCGCAGCATGTCGGCGACCATGGCCTCGACGGTCGAGCCGCTGGCGAAGGTCAGGTCCGCAGCCGGGGCGGCGGCGGAGGATGCGGGCTTTTTCAGCGCGTGCAGGCCGGCGAAGGCCGAGGCGGCGCTGGCGGCGGCGCTTTCCCCGACCAGGGCGTCATAATCGGGCGCGGCTGCGGTCGGAGCGGCAGGCTCCGGCTCGGGCTCAGGCTCGACATAGCTGCTGGTGTAGGCGTCCTCGGGGCCGGACACATCCAGGTCGCCGATGGATTCGACCGGTGCGGCCTCATAGGGCTCGGTGAGGTCCAGAACGTCGTCCTCGGCCTCGAAGATCGGCTCAGGCTCCGGCATCGGAAAGGGCGCGGCCTCGGCCACGGGCTCCGGCTCGGGTTCGGGCGCGGGAGCAGGCTGCGGCGCGGGAGCCGCGGCGGCCGTTTCGGCAGGCTGGTCGTCCTCGGAGATGATCCGGCGAATGGACGCCAGGATTTCCTCCATGGTCGGTTCCTGGGACTGGTCGGTCATGCCTAACCTCGAACGGCCTGAAGCGGGATGCGTCGGGGACGCGGGGAGAAACGTATCGCCGACCGGCGCTCCGACTCCCGCAGGCTCCCGCCGCGAACGCCTGTCGTCGCATCAACGCCCGATGGAATCAACGCGCCATTTCCTTAGTTTGGGTTAAGCGCGTCGCAGAACCGCCCCGGAAACGGGCGGCGGCGGTCGCTCAGTCGCCGACGGCCGGAGCCGCTGCGGCCGTGTCGGCCTTGAGCTGGGCGTCGATCGGGGCGTCCTCGGCGTCGGCGGCCGGAACCACCGGCGGCGCGGCGATCCGATCCAGGGCCTCGATCGCCGGATCCCACGGCAGGGCCCCGCGCCAGCGCACGGCCGCCGCATTGGCGCCGGCGTCATAGGCGTCGATCGCGGCGACCAGACGCGGGCCTTCCAGACGACCCATGGCCGCCAGAACGGCCGCCTGGGCGACGTATTCGTTGCGACGGGCCGAGACCAGGTTCACCTGGGCGGCGCGCAGCTCCAGCTCCTGGTTCAGCACGTCCAGGGTGGTGCGCAGGCCCACCTGGGCCTCCTGGCGCACGCCCTCGGCGGCGACCGAGGCGGCGCGAACCGCCTGCTCGCCCGCGGCGACGCTGGACCGGGCCGACACCAGCTGGGCGTAGGCGGAGGACACGTCTTGCAGCACGCCGCGACGCTGGCCCTCCAGGTCGATCTGGGCGGCGTTGGCCGTCTCCAGGGCCTGGGCCACGCGCGAACGGTTCAGCCCGCCGGTGAACAGGGGCACCGACAGGGAGGCCCCGGCGGTGAAGGCGGTGCGATCCGTCAGGTCGAAGTTCGACAGGTCGCTGGACCCGCCATAGGAGGCGGTGGCGCGCACCGACGGCAGATATTCGGAACGGGCGGCGGCGACGCGGGCCTCGGCGGCGCGCAGGGCGAACTCGGCGCCGCGAACGGCCGGGTTCTCGACCAGGCCGACGTCCAGGGCGGAATCGAAATCGGCCGGGACGCCCGGCAGGGCGACGGGCGCCTCCAGATTGGTCGGCGCCTGGCCGACCACGGCGGCGTAGGCGGCGCGCGACACCGACAGCTGGGCCTGGGCCTGGGCCAGATCGGCCTCGGACTGGGCCAGACGGGCCTGGGCCTGGGCGACGTCGGTGCGGGTGATCTCGCCGACCTCGAAGCGGGCGTCGGCCTCGTCCAGCTGACGGCGCAGGACGGCCAGATTGTCCTGGCGAATGGTCAGGATCTCCATGTCGCGACGCACGTCGACATAGGCCTGGATGACCGAGGCGAGCACGGCCTGCTCGACCCCGCGCAGCTGCTCGCGCCCGGCCAGGACATTGGCCTCGGCGGCGCCGATCGCGTGGCCGACGCGACCGCCGGTGTAGAGGTTCTGGCTCAGGCCGACGCCGACGCCCAGGGTGTCGGTCTCGACCACGCCGGCCGGGGTGTCGGCGCGCGAATAGTCGACGTCGGCGCTGACGCTGATCGTCGGACGCAGACCGGCGCGGGCCTGGGGCACGCTTTCATCCAAGGCCCGCTGGTTGGCGCGCTGGGCCAGCAGGGTCGGATTGGTGCGGTAGGCCAGGGCGATCGCGTCCGACAGGGTCTCGGCCGAAACCGGCGCGGCGACGGCGGCCAGGGCGAACAGGGCGACAGAGGCCAGCACCGACGAGCGTTTCAACATCTTCAATCCCCAGAGGGCGCGCACGCCGCGCCTCACCTTGCTGCACCGGCGTAGAGCGCATTCCCGATACGTCGCGCCAGTTAAGTTTTTTTCACGCGGACGCCAGCCATGTCCGTCGCAAATCCCGTGACCGATCGTAACCCTGACGCGAAAGACACGAAAGGACGCGATTTCTGGACGTCCGCTGCCTTGGACAGACGGTTCAGAGGGCGAAGGTCGGCTCGGGCGTCAGCTCAGCCAGGACGTCGGGATGGGCGTCGAACAGCTCGCGCCGCGACACGCCCGCGGCGCCGCGCACATACAGCACGGCCTTGCCCGCCGCGCCCGGACGCTCGACCACCACCAGACGGCCGCCGATCTTCAGGGCGGCGATCCAGGCCTCGGGCCGGGCGGCGACGGCGCCTTCGCTGATGATGATGTCCCAGTCGCCGGCCGCCGGCTGGGTCAACGGCGCGACCACCGTCTGGACGCCCGCCTCAGCCAGGGCGGCGCCCGCGACCTCAAACACGGCGGCGTCCGATTCCTGGGCGGTGACCGTCAGACCCATCCGCGCCAGCACCGCCGCCGCATAGGGGGCGGCGACGGCCAGGACGGTCTCGCCCTCGCGCGCGTCGAGATTCTGCAACAGCTTGGACAGGTCGCGGGCCAGCATCAGTTTGCGCCCGGCCGCGATCTCGACCTCGACCTCGGCATAGGCGGCGAAGGCCCGGTCGGCGGGCACGAAGCGCTCGCGCGGCACGGCCAGCATGGCCGCCTGCACGGCGCGGTCGGTGACGTCGTTCACCCGCACCTGGGAATCCACCATGACCTTTCGAGCGGCGGCGTAGTCCATGGGGCGAATCCTGATCTGGGGCGAACGAGAGAATTGTGCGGCGCTTATAGGTCCGTGCGTTGCGGCGGACAATCCGATCTGATAGCGAACGCCCCTCGCGATGGCGGGGCGGTTCAGAACCGCCGACGGCCTGATGGCGGAGTGGTGACGCAGAGGACTGCAAATCCTTGCACCCGGGTTCGATTCCCGGTCAGGCCTCCATCGCGAGCTTTCTTCTTATTCCACCCGATCCCCCGGCCATAGCGGGGCGGCGAAGCGGGCGGCGAGGTAGTCCATCAGGGCGCTGACCCGCGCCGGGCGCGGCCCCCCTCCCCCCGGCGCGACCAGGTGCAGGGAGATGGGCGGCAGGGACCAGTCGGGGAGGATGACCTCCAGCCGGCCCTCGGCGACATCCCGCCAGTGAATGAAGTCGGGCTGTTCGGCGACGCCCAGCCCCGCCCGCACCGCATGGGTCAGGGCGTCGGCGTTGTTGGCGCGCATGGGGCCGTGCAGGCGCACCGACGCCTCTTGCCCCGTCGTCCGGTGCGTCAACCGCCAGGTGTTGGCCGTGGGGAGATAGGCGTAGCCGAGGCAGGCGTGGCGGGCGAGGTCGTCGGGATGCCGGGGACGCCCCCTCTGGTCCAGATAGGCCGGGGCGGCGACGATGCAGCGCCGCACGGTCCGCAGCCGTCGCGCCGTCAAAGAGGAATCGGCGAGGGCCGCGATCCGCAGGGCGCAGTCGAAGCCGCCGCCGACCAGGTCGATGACCTCGTCCGACAGGTGCAGGTCCACCGAGACGTCCGGATGGCCGGCCAGAAACTCCGGCAGGGCCGGCGCGACATAGGCCATGCCGAACGACATCGGCGCGGCCAGCCGCACCAGACCGCGCGGGCTGACGGCCTGATCCATGGCCTCGCACTCGGCGGCCTCGGCCTCGGCCGTCATGGCCGCCGCCCGCGCCGCCAGCATCCGGCCCGTCTCGGTCAGGGCGAAGCGGCGCGAGGTCCGGTGCAGCAGGGTGGTGCCCAGCCGCTGCTCCAGCCGGGTCACCGCCTTGGACACCGTCGCCTTGGACAGGCCCAAAGCCTCTCCGGCTCCGGAAAAGGACTGGGTCTCGGCCACCCGGGCGAAGATGGCCAGGGCTTCGAGATCGGGCAGCTTGGACAAGGGCGATCACCTTCGGAACGAAACGATGAGTTTCATTCGTTTCTATTTCTGATCTGAAAGCGATCTCTATCTTGACGTCAAGCCAGAGCGGTCGCTCCCTGCGACACGCTCCCAACCGGAGACCCGACATGATCGACGTCAGACCCTTCAGCAGCCTGGGCGGAGCGAACCACGGCTGGCTGAACGCCAAACACCATTTCTCCTTCGCCAACTACTATGATCCCTCGCGGATGAGCTGGGGCAATCTGCGCGTCTGGAATGACGACGAGATCGCGCCGGGCACGGGCTTTCCGCCCCACCCCCACTCGGACATGGAGATCATCACCTATGTCCGCGAAGGAGCCATCACCCACGAAGACAGCCTGGGCAACAAGGGCCGCACCGAGGCCGGCGACGTCCAGGTGATGAGCGCCGGCACCGGCATCCGCCACGCCGAATACAACGCCGAGCCGATCCTGACCCGCATCTTCCAGATCTGGATCGAGCCGACCAAGCGGGGCGAAAAGCCGTCCTGGGGCGCCAAGCCCTTCCCCAAGGGGGATCGCGCCGGTGAGTTTGTGATCCTGGCCTCGGGCTTCGAGGGGGACGGCGACGTCCTGCCCATCCGCACCGACGCCCGCATCGTGGCGGCGACGCTGAAGGCTGGCGAGACCGCTGAGTATCCGCTGGGCGCCGACCGTCGCGGCTATCTCGTTCCGGCGATGGGCGACGTGGAGATCAACGGCGTGCGCGTCAACGCTCGCGACGGCGCCGCCATCCGCGACGTCGATGTCCTGAAGGTCACGGCCGTCAACGACGCCGAACTGGTGCTGGTCGACGCGGCCTGACGCAACTGCAGTGGCTTAACCGGCGTCGCATCGGGCGACGCCGGTCCTCTTCATCATCGAGAAGAATAATGACTTCCTTCAATAGCGCTGACTGGGCCCCACGCGCCCTGGCCGCCCTACGCATCGTCGCCGGCGTCCTGTTCCTGGCTCACGGCGTGATCAAACTGTTCGGCTTTCCCGAGGGCGCCCAGCCCGGTCAGGTCGAGAACCTGCTCAGCCTCATGGGCATTGGCGCGATCATCGAACTGGTCACCGGCGCCCTGATCGTGCTGGGCCTGTTCGTGCGCCCGGCCGCCTTCCTGGCCTCGGGCACGATGGCCGTGGCCTACTGGATGTTCCACGCCCCCTCCAGCCCCTATCCGGCCGTCAACGGCGGCGACGCGGCCATCCTGTTCTGCTTCGTCTTTCTGTACCTCGCCGCCGCCGGCGGCGGGGCCTGGCAGTTGAAGAAGGGCGGCTGAAGACCAGCTGAGCCTGGCGGTCGAAAGGCCGACGGCCCGGGAGCGATCCCGGGCCGTTTTCCGTTCAGGGCCGCTGCGACGCGCTGGCCTCGCGCACGGCCTCGAACTCATTGCCCGGTGTCCACCTCGGCCAGTCGGTGCCGTTCGCCAGGTCGCGGCCGACCTTGTAGAGCAGGGCCACATCGGCTGCGGCGCCGGAGAGGTCCCAGGGCGAGGTCCATTCGTCGGTCGGCTGGTGGTAGCGGTTGCGGACGTAGTCGCGACTGGCCTCGGACGCGCCTGTGAAGCCCGCCGCCGCGAACAGGGCCGGCACGCCCATCTTGGCCAGGGGGAAGTGGTCCGAGCGATAGAAGGCGCCGACCTGGGGCGCCGGATCGGGGATCAGTCGCCGACCCTCGACGGCCGCATCGCGCGCCAGCCGGTCCTGAACATCGGTCTTGCCATAGCCGATGACCACGATCTCCTCCGAGGGCGGGCCGGCCAGCAGACTGTCCATATTGATGTTGGCGACGGTCGTCTCCAGCGGGGCCAGGGGATGGGCCGCATAGTGATAGGCGCCGAGCAGGCCGGCCTCCTCCGCGCCCCAGGACACGAACATCACCGACCGCTCGGTGCGCGGGGCCGCCGCAAACAGTCGCGCCAGCTCGATCACGGCCGCCACGCCCGAGGCGTTGTCGACCGCCCCGTTATAGATGTCGTCGCCGGCCGCATTGGCCACAGCCCGGCCGTAGGCGTCCCAGTGGGCCCCGTACATGACCGTCTCGTTGGGCCGCGTCGTCCCGGTGAGGCGCGCCGCCACATTGCGCGTGGTCAGACGCTCGAACCGGTGACCGATGTCGAAGGACATCGACACGCCGTCCAGCGTCACCGGTCGGAAGTCGGACCGCTGGGCGGCCGCCTTCAGCGTGGCGAAGTCGAGGCCCGCCGCCTGCATCAGCCGCGCCGCCTGGGCCTGCTGGATCCAGCCCTGGACCTTGACCCGTTCCTTCTCGGGATCGGCGCGGACGATGTCCAGGCCGGCGGCGGTGGAGGAGTTCTGCAGCGTGGTCCAGGGATAACCGGCCCCGGCGGTCTCATGGATGACCAGCACGCCCGCCGCGCCGCGCCGCGCCGCCTCCTCGAACTTGTAGACCCAGCGGCCGTAGTAGGTCATGCCCTGGCCCTCGAACTTGCCGGCCACGGGACTGTCGGCCGGGACCTCGAAGTCGGGATCGTTGACGAGCACCAGCATGATTTTGCCGGTCAGGTCCACGTCCTTGAAATCATCCCAGCCGCGCTCCGGCGCATCGACGCCGTAGCCGACGAAGACCACCGGCGCGTCGGTCACCGTAATGCGCGCCTGGGGGCGATGGCTGTTGGCGATCACCTCGGTCGCGCGCTTGAGGGCGACCGTCTCGCCGCCGGGAAGGGCGGCGGAGATCGAGGCCGGCCCCTCCTGCACGAACCGGTTGATCGGCACGGTCTGGAACCAGCCGCCGTCGTCGCCGGCCGGCTCGAGCCCGAGGGCCTGGAACTGGGCGGCGATATACTGGACCGCCTTTTCCTCGCCGGGCGTCGTCGGGCCCCGGCCTTCCATGGCGTCGTCCGCCAGGGCGGCGATATGGGCGTTGAGCCGATCCTCGGACACCCGCGTCGGTTCGCCGGCGGCGCCGGTCGAGGCGCACCCCGCCAGCACGGTCGTCGCCAGAATCAGGGACAGCGGAACGGCGGTTCGGAACATGGGCGGGCTCGGGCAAAGAAAAGGGCGGGGAGGTCCGCAACCCTGCCCCGCCCGGCCGCACCTTGTCGAGACGAAGTCTCAGACCGGCGCAGTCATCCAGCCCACCGTGGCGGCGACGCTGACACACAGCGCGACGACGCCGAACGCGACCAGCGGCCGCGCCTTGCGATGGAAGAATTCCAGGATCATGAACGCCTCCCCCGATTGGTTCCTGCCGCAATCTGGACATACACCCAAATCCCGCGCAAGCGCCTTCGCGACTAAAACGCTGAAAAACGACAGATTTTCCCCATATCGGCGATCCGGGATCATCGCCTTCGCCCGACAGGCGAAGGCGGGCTCAGACGCGCG
Organism: Brevundimonas sp. VNH65; assembly: GCF_049445955.1. NCBI lineage: Bacteria > Pseudomonadati > Pseudomonadota > Alphaproteobacteria > Caulobacterales > Caulobacteraceae > Brevundimonas > Brevundimonas sp. VNH65. The sequence continues at coordinate 268,628 of NZ_JBMSDX010000003.1, forward strand.
ACAACTGATGCAGGGCCACAGCCGCAGCCGTGGCGACGTTGAGGGAATCGAATCCGCCTGACATCGGGATGGCGACCGGGCGACAGCGGGCGATAACGGCCGCAGGCAGACCCGGCCCCTCGGAGCCGACCAGCAGCGCCCTTCGTCCGCCGGGCCCCAGGCCCGACAGCGGCTCGGTCGCGCCGGGGGTCAGGGCGATGATCTCGAACCCGGCGGCGGCCAGGGCGTCGATTGTCTGGTCCAGCGGCAAGGGCGCCGGACAGGGCGTCCGCAGCACCGCCCCGACCGACACCCGGATGGCCTTGCGATAAAAGGGGTCCGCGCAACGGTCGTCCAGCACCACCGCCCCGGCGCCGAAGGCCGCCGCATTGCGGAACAGGCCGCCGATGTTGTCGTGATTTCCGACCCCCGACGCCGCCAGCACCACCGCATCCGGGCCCAGTCCCGCCAGCACGTCGGACAGCGATTGGGGCGCCGGCTTTTCGCCGAGACCCAGCAGCCCCCGGTGCAGCGGAAAACCGGCGATCGAGTCCAGCACGGCCTGCGGCGCGGAATACGCCATCGCGTCCGTCGGCATGGCCGCCAGGACGTCGCCCATCGAGTCCAGCCTGTGTTCGGCGATCAGCACCGACCGCAACCGGCACAGGGAGGACGGCGCCGTGATCTGTCGCAGGACCACCGCCCCCTCGGCCACGAACAGCCCCTGACGGCCTGTCAGGTCGCGTTCGCGGATGTCGCGATAGGCGGCCACGGCGGGGTCGTCGGGGTCCCGAATACGGATCACGTCGAAGTGCATATTTCCCGTTGCCACACGCGCCGCCCCGCTGCTATAGGCCCGCCTCCCGAGCATGTTCCGCAGTAGCTCAGTGGTAGAGCAGCCGACTGTTAATCGGCTGGTCGTAGGTTCGAATCCTACCTGCGGAGCCACTCGGCCCGACCGCCTCGCCGGGCGTGTCAGTCCCCTCTTCCCCCCGAAAAGTGACGACGGCCGCAGGTCCGCCGACCGGATGGCCGGCGTCGTCGCCGACTGTAGCGGGCGCCGGCGTTTCCGGGCTAGGCTGGCCGCTGGATCAATGCGCGATCATCGCCACTGGGGGAGACGGTGCAGCAGAACGCCCTGATGAGGTCCGGCCGCAGGCGCCGGTGGCTGTTCGCTGACGCCGTCTTCGACGAACCCAGCTGGAGCCTGTCGGTCAGGGAGCGGCGCATGGACCTGGAGGGCAAGCCCCTGCTGGTCCTTCTGGAACTGCTGCTCCACGCCGGCGAGACCGTCACCCGCGACGAACTGCTCGACGCCGTCTGGCCGGACGTCCATGTCGTCGAAGCCTCGCTGACCACCGCCATCTCCAAGCTGCGCAAGGCGCTCGGCGACCGGACGGGAAAGGTGATCGAGACCGTGCCGAAGATCGGCTATCGGCTGGCCGCCCCGGTCCAGGTTCAGGACGTGGGGGAGACGCCCGTGGTCCGGTTCGACTTCTCCCCCGGCGACGCCGTTCCCGGACGTCCTCAGTGGCGGCTGGCCGCCGTTCTCGGCGATCCGGAGGCGAACGACGTCTGGCGCGCGGTTCATGAGAAGTCCGACGAGGTCCGGATCTTCAAGTTCGCCGATTCGGGCGACCGGCTCGCCGCCCTGCGCCGCGAGGTGACCCTGTATCGCGTGCTCCGCCGCGCCCTCGGCGACGCCCATCCGGGCGTCGATCTGCTGGAATGGAATTTCGACCGGCGCCCCTACTGGATCGAAAGCCGAGACGGCGGACTGGAGCTGGAGGCGGCTGTTACGGCCCGGGACCCGGATCGAAGGGATGCGGCGCTCGGACTGGAGCTGGCCGAAAAGCTGTGCCGCGCCGTCGCCGCCGCCCACGGCGCGGGCGTGCTGCACGAGGATCTCAAGCCGTCGAACATCCTGGTGGCGACCGGAACGGACGGCGCGCCGATCGTCAGGCTGGCCGATTTCGGCAACGGGCGGCTGCTGGACGCCGCCGTCCTCGCCCGATTGAACATCTCCGGCGTTCTCGACGACGCCGAGGACGGTGCCAGCGGCGCGGGGACGCGCGCCTATATGGCCCCCGAGCTGTTGCGGGGCGAAGCGCCCAGCGTGGGGTCTGATGTCTACGCTCTCGGCCTGATCATTCTCCAGCTCGCCACCCGGGATTTCAGCCGGACCTTCGCGCCGGGCTGGGAATCCGGTGTCGAGGACGAACTTCTGCGGGACGACATCGCCGCCGCAAGCGCCAGCGATCCGGCCCTTCGGCTGAGGGACGCCGCCGCCCTGGCCGACCGGCTGGCGACGCTTTCCGAACGGCGCGCGGCGCTGGCCGAAAGGCGCGACGCCCTGGCCAGGCTACAACGGCTGGAGATGCGGGAGACGGCTCGCCGCGCCCAGCGACCGGCCGTGATCGCCGCCGTCTCGGCCGCCGCCGTCGGTCTGGCCATCGCGCTCGGCGGCGGCACCATAGCCTTGCAGCAGCGCAACGAGGCGCGCCAGGCCCTGGCGCTGAGCGAGGCCAGCTACGCCTTTCTGGCTGACGACGTGCTGGGCAGCCCTGACCCGACCCGCGCCAGCCAGGCCGAGGAATCCCTGGTCGAGGCGATCGTCAGGGCCGGGACCGCGATCGACCACCGTTTCGACGGGCAGCCGTTGATCGCCGCCCGCCTGCATGCGTCCCTGGCCCGCGCCTTCGATCAGCGGTCGGACTATCCGAGAGCCTTCAACTTCTACAATTCCGCGGACGGCCAGTTCCGTCGCGCCGGACAGGGGGACGAGCCGGCGGCGATCATCAACCGCCTGCAGTGGGCGACCGCCGAGGCCCTGTCGACGCGGGAAGGCGGCGTGGCCAGCGCCCGCAGACGGGTGGCGGCTGAGGAGGCTCGCATCGAGGCGACCGAGCCGGACGACGAGCTCCGCTTCTGGAGAGAGTCAGCCAGGGCGCATATCGCCCTGGCCGAGAGCAACGGACCCGAAGCCCTGGCGCGGTTCGGCGCCGCCCGCGCCTGGGCGGAGAACCACCCTGCAAACTTCACCCCCGTGCAGCGGCTGAACATCGTGCAACGGCACGCCTTCATGCTGCTGAGGATGGGCAAGGCGCAGGAGGCCGAACCGGTTTTCCGCCAACTGGTCTCGGAGATGGCCGGTCTGCAGGGAAAGGATCACCCCGACACCCTGCTGCTACGATTGAATCTGGCCCAATCCCTGATGCTGCAGCATCGGCATGAGGCGGCGGTCGAGGCGTTCGACGCCCTGCTGCCGATGATGGAGCTTCGGCTGGGTCGGGACCATCGCCATACCCTTTTGCTCCTGGCGGCCAGACAGCAGTCGCGCGGATCGCTCGGGCTCTACGCCGAGGCGGCTGCGGACGGCGACCGGGTCTGGCGGGCCGCCGAGGCCAAGGACGGCGCGGGCTCGTTCGCCGCCGTCGCCGGTCGCACAGACACGGGCATCAACCAGTGCCGCGCAGGCGCCACCATATCGGGCCAGGCGTTGATCCGGGCCGCCCACTCCGCCGTCAAGGTGTCGGGCGTCGGCGCACCGGCGCTCGAAAATGCGGTGCGCGCCGCCCTCGCCGACTGCCTGATCATCGCCGGGCGGCATCGGGACGCCGAGGCTTTGCTGACCGACATCGACGCGACCGCGGTGGGACAACTGGTCGGGGATGCGAACTGGGGCGCCGGCCTGGATCTGATGAAGGCTGAAATCGCCTGGGTCGAAGGACGAACGGCGGAGGCCCGGACCCTGCTGGCCCGGGCCGGGCCGGGGCTGGCCGACAATCGCGACCGGTTCACCCGGCAGCGCCAGGAGCGCCTGGCGACGGCCCTGGTGGGCTGAATGCGAGCTTCAGCTTTTCTTTAGATCGCCTTGCGGCCGCGCGTGCGGCCGAGGGCCAGTCTGTCCTCCGTTCGGGACGCCGCTGGGGCGCCCGTCGCGAGGAGGGCAGAAGATGAAGGGACGAATTCTGGGCGTGGACGCCGACGGGTCGGGCGTCATCGTCAACGACGCCGGGAGCCGCTTCCGGTTCGGGCCGACCGACTGGCGCGGCGAGCGCCGGCCCGCCGCCGGATCGGCCGTCGATTTCGAGGTTCGGGACGACGGCGCCCGCGACATCTATCCGGCCATATCCGCGATCAGCGGCCTCGGCGCCGCCGTGGATCTCGACGCCATTCGCTCGAGCGAAGCCGCGTCCCGTATCCAGACCCTGTCGCGACAGCAGGCCGCCGTTCCTCTGGCCGCTTCGGCGCTGACGGTGATCGCCTTCTTCCTGCCCGCCCTGTCGGCGCCGGAGCTCTCCACCACCCTGTTCACCCTGGACAAGGTGCCGCGCCTGATGGCCTCGGCCGGCGCGGTGATGGGCGGGGACGGCGGCCTCGGCCTTGTCGGATCCCTGCTCTGGCTGCGCTTCGCCGCGCCGCTGGCCGCCATCGGTCTGGTGTTCATGATCGTGACAGGCCGGCCCTATGGACGTGTGCCGTTGATCGCCGGCGTCGCGGCCATCTTCGCCGGCGCCCTGCCCTTCCTGATCAAGGGCGCGATCATCAGCAAGCTGGAGGCAAGCGGCTACGGCGCGGCCATGAGCGGCTCCGTCGACGCCTTGATGGACGTAGGCCTGGGCGCCTGGCTCTGCCTGCTCGCGGGCGCCGCCCAGATCGCCGCCGGCCTGGGCGTGCTGAAGAACCCCTTCGCGGCCAGGTCCTCGAACTGACATGCGCCGGCCGGAGCCGCTCGGCGCCCCGGCTCGGATTCTCCTCGATCTCGCGACGTGGATGCGAACCACCGCCTCCCCTGTCGCCTTCAAAGGACACTCTGTCATGCGTTTCCCGTACACATCCTCCATCGTCCTGGCGCTCGCCCTGGGTCTCGTCGGCTGCGGCTCGGGCGAGACGACGGACGACGGCTCGGCCGGGGGTCTGCTCAACGCCGAACCCGGCTCCGCCGCAGCTGTCGCCAACGAGGCGCGGGGCAAGGTTCGGTGCCCGGCCCGGATCGCCACCCCGGCGCCCGCTGCGGGTTCTCCGACCGTGGACGTCATCGGTCTTCGCCCCGGCCTCACCTATGACGAGGCCGCCAACCTTGTGCTCTGCGACAATCCGCTGATGACCGTCACGGAAGAGAAGTATCGCGGATTCAACATCGACAACGGCGGCCAGAGCTGGCGCAAGGGCTTCACCGGCGCCTTCGCCCAAGCCCAGTCCAACCTCACGCCCGAGCAGCAGTTGCAGGAGACGCTGCGTGAGGCCAGCGCCCGCAGCGCCGGGGCCCGGCCCCGGGACGAGGTCAACCCCGGCGAATCCCGCGTCTATGTCGCCACGATCGGCCTGCCGGGTCAGGAGCGGGTGATCTCGGCGTCGCGTCGGGAGCGGTACGCCGACGGCGCCAACCCGACGATGGCCAACGTGGTCGCCGCCCTGACCGGCAAGTACGGCGCACCGACGGCGGACGACGATCAGGGTCGGCGGCGGGTGCTGAAATGGGCCTATGACCCGTCCGGTCGGCGCATTCTCGAGACCTCGCCGTACTTCTTCAGCTGCTCCGCGCCGGCGAACCCCGACTCCGGCAGCAATCTGTCGCCGAAATGCGGCGTCGTGGTGCAGGCCGAGCTCGTCGCCGGAAACGACAATCCGGACCTCGCCGAAAGCCTGTCTGTCGGCGTCATCGATCAGGCGGGCGGATATCGCCTGTTGTCCGAGGTCGAACAGGCCTTCGCAAACCAGGACCAGGCGCGCCGCGCCGCCGAGGTCGAACGCGCCGCCGCCCAGGGCGCGGCGCCCAAGCTCTAGGAGAGACGCACATGAAATATCTCATCCCGATGATCGCCGGCCTGGGCCTGATGCTGGCCTCCTGCGACCGATCGCCCGAAAAGGCCGAGACCGGAGCGGGCGGGGCCTCAGCGAGCGGGGCCTCGGCACCCGGCGCCGCTCCGGCCGGCGGCGCGCCGTCGGCCCTGCCCCAGGGCGACGCCGCCGCTGCGCCGTCTGCGGCCCTGGCCGGCCGCACGGCCGAGCTCGTCAATCCGGACGAGCAGACCATGATTTTCCTCTACTACGATCTGGCGGGACTCGCGCCGCCCATCGAGAGCTGGATCTCCGAGGACAGCGATGTCCGGTACGGGCCGGCCGAAGCCAAGCCGGCCAGACGCGAGGAGCTTCGCGCCGCCTATGCGGCGGCCCAGGCCAGCGTTCGCAACGTGGGACGACTGCGCCTGACCGTGCAGTCGAACCTCAGTGAATACGACCCGTCCTACGGCGAGTTCACCGTCCAGGCTCTGGCCCCCGGCTCGACCTACGACTTCCGCGCCTTCTCGCGATCGGTGACGTTGCGCCTGGCCAACGGTCAGGCCGCGCAACGCTGGGCCGTGGCGCCGGCCGAAGCCCAGAAGATCAAGGATCGCGTCTCCTATCTGCGGAGCACGCAAGTCGACGTCCTGCTGCAGATCACCGGTGTTCAGCCCGGAAAGGACGGCGGCTCCATCACCGCCAACGTCATCTCGTACGAGATCCGCGATCGCTCCGCCGGGGTTCTGGGCCGGGTGCAGGTCGCGCCCTGACTCCCACGGGATCGCCTGGCCGGAAGCGGTCGGGCTCCGATTCCAGCCTTCGATGCGCCGGCCAGGCTTCACGCCCGGCCGGCGTCATTGCGTTCGCCGGACCGGCAGACGTACACCGCCGAGGTCACGCCCGCGCCTGAATGATTTTGCACCGCACACATAACGAAAGTCATCGACACGCATCAAGCGACGCCCGACTTTCGCACCAGAGCTGCCTCGCCGGACACGCCCCTCCCTGATGGGAGGCCTATCTTCGTGCAATTCGCGTGCCCCCGCCTGCGTTTTTCAGAGCACCCCATTTCCCATATTGCATTGCAGCGCAATAACGTATCTTTGTTATTAAGATAAACACGGTCGCCGATCGTCGGTCCGCGTCCGGGTTGGATTTCATGATGGTGGGGGCCATGGTGGACGGACGGGGTTGGACGGCGACGGCGGAAGCCGTCAGCGACACGGTTACGGCTGACGAGACGCGTGAAGCGCAGATTGCGCGCATGCGCCAGGGCGGACATCGCCGGGTGCTTCATGTGCGTATCGGAGGCGTTCCCGTCGCGCTTCTGTCCCGCACGGGCCTGATCGATCGCATGCTGCATGACGCGCCTACGGTGCGCAGGTCGGGCGGTCCGCCCTGGCTGGTGTTCGACGCCAACGGCCACGCCCTGTCGATGGCCGCGACGGATCCCGCGTTTCGGGACGCCCTGGAGCAGGCCGACATCGTCCATGCCGACGGCGGCGTGATCGTCGCCGCCTCCCGCCTGATCGGGGGCGGCCATACGATCCCGGACCGGTCGGCGACGACCGACGTCTATATAGACAGTCTGGTCGCCTGCGCCGCGCGCGGCCTGCGGATCTATCTGCTGGGCGGCAAGCCGGGCGTGGCCGAGGCCTGTGCGCGCCGCTCCCTCGACCTGGCCCCCGGCCTGAACATCGTCGGCGTCCGTGACGGCTATTTTTCAGAGGCCGAAGAGGCGTCGGTCGTCGCGGAGATCAACGCCGCCCAGGCCGACGTCGTCTGGGTCGGCCTGGGCAAGCCGAAGGAGCAGGCCTTCTGCCTGCGCCGCCGGGAGGAGCTGAGCTGCGGCTGGCTGGTGACCTGCGGCGGCCTGTTCAACTATCTGACGGGCGACTATCCGCGCGCGCCCCGCTGGATGCAGCGCACCGGCCTGGAATGGGCCCACCGCCTGGCCACCAATCCGCGCCACCTTCTCTGGCGATACCTCACCACCAATCCGCACGCCCTGTGGCTGATCGCGACGCGAACCGAGCGGGCCCGTCCATGAGCACGGGCACCTCCGCCAGAACACGCATCAGGGAGGGCGCCGCCAGTCTGATAGGCGCGGCCAACAGTCTGCAGGTCCGAAAGCTGGTTGGCGGCGCAGCCTTGAGCGGCGGCCTGAAACTGATCGGGATGGGCCTTGGCTTCCTGTTCTACCTCGCGGTCGCCGCCGTCACAGGACCGGAGGCTTACGGTGTTTTCGCCGCCGGATTCTCGCTGGCGACAATCGCCGGCTTCGCAGCCACTTTGGGCCAGCACACAGCCGTGCTTCGCTTCTGGCCTGCCATCGATCAAATCCACGGCCCCGGCGTGGCCTCCCATGCGATTGTCCGCAGTTTTCGGCTGACGCTGGCCGGCTCGATAGCGGTCGCCGTCGCATTGTTCATCGTCGGAATCGTCCAACGGCGAGTCGCGGGCGGCGGGCCTGCAGAAGAGTTCTACCTCGTCGTGGGCGTGCTCGGCGCCGCCTTCGCCCTGTCAGAATTTGCGGTAGCCGCAGCGCGCGCACGCGGCGCCCTCTGGTGGGCGCTGGCGCCGAGGGACATCGGATGGCGGGTGTTGGTGATCGCCGTTTGCGGCGGCGTCGCCCTGCTGCCGGCGACAGCCGACCGCCATGTCGCCATCTCCGGGCCGGTGGCCCTGCTGATCGCCGCCGTCACCCTGCTGCTGGTGACTGCGCCACAACTCGCCATTGTTCTGAAAGGCGCCGCCGCCGATGTCCGGCAGCACTTTCTGCCGCTGGAGGAGAAGCGAGCGATGATCCGCGCGACGCCAGGTCTCTGGGGCGGAGCTATCGCTGAACCCATCGGCAATCAGGCCGCCACCCTGATCGTCGGCCTCGCCCTGGGTCCTGTCGCAGCAGGCGCCTTTTTTGCGGCCAGCCGGCTATCTCAACTCCTGGCCATACCGCTCGTCGGCATCACCATGGTCTCCGCCCCCATGATGGCTCGAGCCTGGAGGGGCAATGCCGTGAACGAGCTTCGCGGGATATTCTGGGGGACGGCGGCGGCGGCGACGCTCGGCACCGCTGTCGGCGTCATCGGAATGGCGTTTGTCGGCCGAACCGCGCTGGCGATGTTTGACCCGCACTACGCGTCTGCCTTCCTCGTCCTTCTCATACTCAGCGCCTCTCAACTGGTGAACGCCGCCGCCGGGTCGGTGAAGACGCTTTACCAGATGACCGGTCACGACAGGCGCTTCCTGGCCATCGAGACGCTCTGGGCGCTGGCCGGGATCGGGATGGTGTGGTGGGGCGGCGTCAACCATGGCCTCGTCGGCGCAGCACTCGGCTTTTTGGCGCAAAGGTTCGCTCGAAACCTCCATGCACTGCTTGGTCTGCCCACCTTGCTCCGATACGGGAGAGCGGAGTCATGACCGGCGGCCGAGGCGAGAATAGTCCCAATATCGGCTTCTTCAGTCTTCGAACGCAGTTCGAAAATGTCGGCGATGCGCTGATCAACCGGGAATTGATCCGTTTGATGGCTGGCGAGGGCCCAACTCACGTCGATCTGTCTCGATGCCCGCCCGAGTTCAGAAGGACCCTGGCCCTACAGGACATTCCCAACGTCAGGATCGCCGCCAACTCGAAAGAGTTGTTCTGGAAACTGTTGCTGGAAGCGTGGGCGGGGCGTCGTCCGTTCTATTTCCTCAGCCCTGGAGGCTACACCGGGGACGTCACCGGCTTCCTGAAGCGTGGGGCGAATCTGGTCGCGCTGGCTATGCTCAGGATGTTGGGCGTTCGCCTGGTGCAGGTCGGAACCTCGTACGACAACCTGTCGACGCGTCACGCCTGGCTGCTGCGCATGCGATCCAAGCTTCTCTGGGCGCACCATGTCAGAGACTCGGAGAGCCTTGGATACGGGCGCAGCCTGGGCATGAATGTCCACGGCGTAATGCCGGATCTGGCGTTCAATATCTTTGACCAGGATACGGGCGACCGAGCCATGACCGGAAAGGCGGCGATTTGCTTTCGGTCTGATCAGTACCCCGATCAACTTGCTGAAGTTGAACAGATCGTCACACGCCACCTGATCCAATCATTCTCATCTCTTGTGATCGTGGTTCAGGTCGATCGCGACATCGTGGGCGCCACGAAGTTGAAATCCAGCTTGGCGCAACTCGGGTATCGACAGGTCGAGATCGAGGTTTGCGCCCATGATCTCAAGGCCTGCGCCGCAATTGACGTGACCCCCGTTTCTCATCCAGCCATAACAAGAGTCCGTCGTTGATCTGAGCTGGGGTTGTTGGGGTTGGCAAGAGGCCGGTCTGCGCAGCCATCAACCAGCGCAGCAGGCCGGCCGATCTGT